>NZ_JBHWBP010000409.1:0-6409 GCF_042735575.1 Streptomyces sp. NPDC059564
CAGGAAGGGCGATCCGCTTGGGGAGAAGCGTTTCCCCGAGGCGGTCGCTGCGCAGCGCCCGGCCGATCAGGATCCGTTTGGGCACGTCGGTCAGTTTGGACACGCAGAGGATCGTAAGCGTTCGAAATCCGGCTGACGAACCCCCGCCCCCAATGTCCGGGGCGTCGGACCCCCAATGGGACACCCCGGGAGCCCCAAAGGGTCACACTGGTGACCGCCCGTGTGTAGCTTGGGCCAAGGTCTGAGACCCTGTTTAGCCAGAGCATGCAATGAGGCTGGAAACCAGCGAGCCGCTGTCAGCCGGAAGGACGGCCGTGCACATCGTCATTATGGGCTGCGGAAGAGTGGGCTCCGCCCTCGCGCAGACCCTGGAACAGCAGGGGCATACGGTCGCGGTCGTCGACCAGGACCCCACCGCATTCCGCCGGCTCGGGGCTTCCTTCGGCGGCCGCCGGGTCACCGGGGTCGGCTTCGACCAGGACACCCTGCGGGAAGCCGGCATCGAGGAGGCGGGTGCCTTCGCCGCCGTCAGCAGTGGTGACAATTCCAACATCATCGCCGCCCGCGTCGCACGCGAGATGTTCGGCGTCGAGAACGTCGCCGCCCGCATCTACGACCCCAAGCGCGCCGAGGTGTACCAGCGGCTCGGCATCCCCACCGTCGCGACCGTACGGTGGACCGCCGACCAGATGCTGCGCCGGCTCCTGCCCTCGGGCGCGGAGCCGCTGTGGCGCGACCCGAGCGGCGGCGTGCAGCTCGCGGAGGTGCACACCTCCGCCGCCTGGATCGGTCACAAGGTGAGCAAGCTCCAGGAGGAGACCGGCGTCCGTGTCGCGTTCCTCACCCGGCTGGGTGAGGCCATGCTGCCGACTTCGCAGACCGTCCTCCAGGAGGGCGACCTCGTCCACGTGATGATGCGCACGGACGAGATCGACAAGGTTGAGGCGGCCTTCGCCGAGGGGCCTGAGGAGGCACACGCATGAGGGTCGCGATCGCCGGAGCCGGCGCCGTGGGCCGCTCCATCGCGGGCGAGCTGCTGGAGAACGGCCACGAGGTGCTCCTCGTGGACAAGGCGCCGACCGCCATCTCGGTGGAGCGGGTCCCCCAGGCGGAGTGGCTGCTGGCCGACGCCTGCGAGATCACCTCGCTCGACGAGGCCGCGCTGCAGCGCTGCAACGTGGTCATCGCCGCCACCGGTGACGACAAGGTCAACCTGGTCGTCTCCCTCCTCGCCAAGACCGAGTACGGGGTCCCCCGGGTCGTGGCGCGGGTCAACAACCCGAAGAACGAGTGGCTCTTCAACGAGTCCTGGGGCGTCGACGTCGCCGTCTCCACGCCGCGCCTGATGTCGGCCCTGGTCGAGGAGGCCGTCAGCGTCGGCGACCTGGTCCGGCTGCTGCGCTTCAGCCACGGCGACGCCAACCTCGTCGAGCTGACCCTGCCGGCCGACTCCCCGGTCGCGGGCACCCAGATCAGCGAGATCACCTGGCCGGAGGACACCTCGCTCGTCACGATCATCCGGGGCAACCGGGTCCTCACCCCGCACGGCGAGGAGACCCTGGAGCCGGGCGACGAGCTCCTCTTCGTGGCCGCCCAGGCCCGCGAGGAGCAGCTGGAGGACCTCCTCCAGGCCGGTCACTGACCACGGGCCGGGCACGGCACGGCGAACACGACGAAGGGGCGGGGCGACCTGATGGTCACCCCGCCCCTTCGCGTCGCCCGGATCAGAGCCCGCGATCCCGCGCGGCCGCGGCCTTGGCCGCCTTCTCGGCGGCCTCCTCGGCCTCGTACTCGGCGATGACGTCGATCGGCGGCGGCGCCTTCGCCAGGAACAGCCAGGTGAAGTACACGGCCAGCACCATCGGCGGCAGCTTCAGCGCGATCAGCACCCAGCCCAGCTGCGTCGCGTCGCCCCACCAGTACAGCGGGAAGAGGATCGCGTACTTGGCCAGGAAGATGAGGCCCCAGGCCAGACTGGCCTTGACGTACGCCTTCTTGCGCCCCGGGTTGCGGGTGCGCCAGGACAGGTTCTCCTTGAAGACCGGTCCGAGGACCACGCCCAGCAGCGGGAAGCCCACGAGCGCCGACAGCGTGAACGCCACGCCCAGCCCGGCGCCGTAGATCATGCCCGGCAGGTAGAAGCCCTTCGCGCTGCCCGTGAAGAGGGCGAAGGCCACGCCGACGCCCACGCCGAAGACCCCGCTGAAGGCGTGCTTGACGGTGTCCTTGCGCAGCAGTCGGACGATCACCAGCAGGACGGCGACGGCGCCGGCCGCGATGGCCGAGGACTTCACGTCCTTGTTGATCGTGTAGATCATCACGAAGAGCAGCCCGGGGAGCATCGTCTCCACGGTGCCCCGGATGCCTCCGAAGGCGTCGAAGAGCGCCGCCTGCGTCACGGCACTCTGGTCTGCCGCGGGTTCCGGCGGGTTCGGGGGGGACGGGCGGTCGAATGACGTCACCGGTCAGTGCTCCTGTCCGAGCGGTCGGAGTTCGTACTTCGGGTTGAAGAGCACCCGGCGCCCATGACTCATCGAGATCCGCCCGGAGGCGATCATGCGGCGCCCGGGCTCGATTCCCACGATCGAGCGACGTCCGAGCCACACCACGTCCAGCGCGGCCGAGCCGTCGAACAGCTCCGCCTCCAGGGCGGGCACTCCCGCCCTGGGGCGCAGGGTCACGGTACGCAGGGTTCCGGTCACCTTGACTATCTGGCGGTCGTGGCAGTCGCAGATCCGCGTGCATCCAGCGGCTTCTGCGTCCTCCTGCAGCTCCGCCGAATGCAGCTCCTCCTGGGAGGTGGACAGCCGCTCTATCATCCGGCGGAACCGGCCCGCCGGCCTGGCCGGTTTCGCGGGCTTCTCGGGACGCGGTTCAGCACTCATAAGGGAAGCCTACCGGCGCTGCGGCTACCGCTCGAAGCGGTATCCCATGCCCGGTTCGGTGATGAAGTGGCGCGGGTGCGAGGGGTCCGCCTCCAGCTTGCGGCGCAGCTGTGCCATGTAGACCCGCAGGTAGTTGGTCTCCGTCCCGTACGAGGGGCCCCAGACCTCCTGCAGCAGCTGCTTCTGGCTGACGAGCTTGCCGCCGTTGCGGACCAGCACCTCCAGCAGGTGCCACTCGGTGGGGGTGAGGCGTACGTCGCGTCCGTCGCGGACCGCCTTCTTGGCGGCGAGGTCCACCGTGAACCCCTCGGTCTCCACCGTCACCTCGTCCTCGCCCGACCCGCCGGACGGCTCGGCCCGGCGGACGGCGGCCCGGAGCCGGGCCAGCAGCTCGTCCATGCCGAAGGGCTTGGTGACGTAGTCGTCGGCGCCCGCGTCGAGGGCCTCGACCTTCTCGTCGGAGCTGTGCCGGGCGGAGAGCACCAGGATCGGCACCCGGGTCCAGCCGCGGAGCCCCCTGATCACCTCGACCCCGTCCATGTCGGGCAGGCCGAGGTCGAGGACGACCACGTCGGGGTGGCGGGCCGCGGCGAGCTCCAGGGCCTGGGCCCCGTCGGCGGCGGCGTCGACCTCGTACTTGCGCGCCTTCAGGTTGATCACGAGGGCTCGGACGATCTGCGGCTCGTCGTCCACCACGAGCACCCGGGTCATTGGGGTCCTGCTTTCTGTCGTTCGGGGTGATCCCCGGCTTCCGTCGGAACCGGGGGTGGTACGTGTGCGGCGGCTGCCCGCTCCGCGTGGTGAACGACGCCGGGCCCGTTCCCGGTTCCGGCGGGCGGCCGCGGGTCCGCGCCCCGCGCGTCCACCGTGGCGGGGGCGGCCGGCTCCCCCCGGCTCACCGCGCGCAGGGTGAGCACCATCGTCAGCCCGCCCCCGGGGGTGTCCTCGGCGGCCAGGGTGCCGTCCATCGCCTCGGTGAAGCCCCGGGCCACGGCGAGGCCCAGGCCCACCCCGGCGCCGCGCGGGGCGTCGCCGTGGCGCTGGAAGGGGGCGAAGATCTTGTCCTTCGCCTCGTCCGGCACCCCGGGGCCGCGGTCGACGACCCGTACCTCGACCCGGTCTCCGAGGAAGCTGGCCGCGACGAGCACCGGCTCTCCGCGGGGGCTGTACTTGACGGCGTTCTCCACCACGTTGGCGACGGCCCGCTCCAGCAGCCCCGGGTCCACCGCCACCATGGGCAGGGTCTCCGGAACGTCCAGCAGCACGCTGTCCTCCGGTACGCCGCCCAGCGCCATCGGGACCACCTCGTCCAGGTCGATCTCCCGGATCAGCGGGGTGACGGTGCCGGTCTGCAGCCGGGACATGTCCAGCAGGTTCCCCACCAGGTGGTCCAGCCGGTCGGCGCCGTCCTCGATGCCCTCCAGCAGCTCGGCCCGGTCCTCCTCGGACCAGTCCACGTCGTCGGAGCGCAGGGAGCTGACGGAGGCCTTGATGGAGGCCAGGGGCGTACGCAGGTCGTGGCTGACGGCGGCCAGCAGCGCGGTCCGGATCCGGTTCCCCTCGGCCAGCCGGCGGGCCTCCTCGGCCTCCCCGACGAGCCGCTGGCGGTCGAGCACGACGGCCGCCTGCGCGGCGAATGCCCCGAGCACCCGGCGGTCCTCGGCCGGCAGCACCCGCCCGGACAGGGCCAGCGCCATGTGGTCGCCGATCGGCATGTCCACGTCGGCGTCCTCGGGCCGGGCGGCCGGGTTCGGGCCGACGCTCCCGGCCGGGGTCCAGGGCTCGACGTCCCCGGCCCGCTCCAGCAGGGCCACCGACTCCATCGCAAAGGTCTCGCGCACCCGCTCCAGCAGCGCGTCCAGGGCGGTCTCGCCGCGCAGCACGCTCCCGGCCAGGAAGGACAGGATCTCGGACTCCGCGCGCAGCCGGGCGGCCTGGTGCGTGCGCCGGGCCGCCAGGTCCACCACCGAGGCGACCGAGACCGCGACCCCGAAGAACACGGCGATGGCCATGATGTTCCGGGGGTCGGAAACGGTGAACTGGTGCAGCGGCGGGGCGAAGAAGTAGTTCAGCAGCAGCGAGCCGAAGGCCGCGGAGGCCAGGGCCGGCCAGAGCCCGCCGAGCAGCGCGGCCGCCACCGTCAGCGCCAGGAAGAGCAGCATGTCGTTGGCGAGACCGGGGTCCGCGGTGATGTTCGTGAGCAGCAGGCACAGCAGCGCCGGGAGGACCACGCCGACCACCCAGCCGGCCACGATCCTGGGCCGGCCGAGCCGGGCGGCCGAGCGGGCGACCGGCAGCCCGCGCCCCTTGGCCACCTCCTCGTGGGTGACGATGTGCACGTCGAGGTCGGGACCCGAGTCACGGGCCACGGTGGCGCCCACGCCGGGTCCCAGGACGTACTGCCAGGCCTTGCGGCGGCTGGAGCCCAGCACGATCTGGGTGGCGTTGACCCCGCGCGCGAATTCCAGGAGGGCTTCGGGGACGTTGTCCCCGATCACATGGTGAAACGTTCCGCCAAGGTCTTCGACCAGGGTCCGCTGGACCGCGAGCTCCTTCGGCGAGGCCGAGGTGAGCCCGTCGCTGCGGGCGATGTACACGGCGAGGATCTCGCTGCCGGAGCCCTTGGCGGCCATCCGGGAGGCCCGGCGGATGAGGGTGCGCCCCTCGGGGCCGCCGGTGAGCCCGACGACGATCCGCTCCCGGGCCTGCCAGGTGGAGCGGATGTCGTGCTCGCCCCGGTACTGCTGGAGGTACTCGTCCACCCGGTCGGCCACCCACAGCAGCGCCAGCTCGCGCAGCGCGGTGAGGTTGCCCGGCCGGAAGTAGTTCGAGAGCGCCGCGTCGACCTTGTCGGGCCGGTAGATGTTGCCGTGCGCCATGCGCCGCCGCAGGGCCTGCGGGGACATGTCGACCAGCTCGATCTGGTCGGCACGGCGGACCACCTCGTCCGGGACCGTCTCGCGCTGGCGCACCCCGGTGATCGACTCGACGACGTCGCCCAGTGATTCCAGGTGCTGGATGTTGACGGTCGACACGACGTCGATCCCGGCCCGCAGCAGCTCCTCCACGTCCTGCCACCGCTTGGCGTTGCGCGAACCCGGCACGTTGGTGTGCGCGAGCTCGTCCACCAGCGCCACGGCCGGACGGCGCGCCAGCACCGCGTCCACGTCCATCTCGGTGAAGGCCGCGCCCCGGTACGTGAGCTCCTTGCGCGGCACCTGTTCGAGGCCGTGCAGCATCACCTCGGTGCGCGCCCGCCCGTGGTGCTCGACGAAGCCGACGACGCAGTCACCGCCGCGTTCCACCCGGCGGTGGGCCTCCGAAAGCATGGCGTACGTCTTGCCCACACCGGGTGCCGCGCCGAGATAGATCCTTAGCCTGCCGCGTCCCATGCGCTCATTCTCCGGGACGTCACCGCAGTTCACGCACCGATGGGCGGCCCCGGGCCCATCCCTGACGCATCCCTGACGCCCCCGGCGGGGCCTCCCCCGGCACACGAAAGCCGGTGGGGCCCCGCACCCGAC
>NZ_JBHWBP010000410.1:0-6388 GCF_042735575.1 Streptomyces sp. NPDC059564
CACTTCACACCGTCGACCACCGGGTCGACCACCCCGACCCACAGCTGGTTCAGCTCGGACACGTACCGGCCGCCCTTGGTGTCCTGCGGTACGACGAGGCGGGGCCCGGCGGCGTCGTCGAAGGGCACGCCGTCCTCGGAGACCGCGAGCAGCACCTGGGTCCTGGCGAAGGCCGGGTCGATCTCGGCCCAGGCGAAGACCGCGCGGTAGTCGCCGGCGCCCGTGGCGGACACGAACCCGCGCAGCTGGCCGTTCTTCTTGCCCTGGTCGAAGCGCGGTTCGGCCGTCTTGAGGACGTCGTTCAGCAGGACGCCCTGGTAGGTGTGCTCCTGCTCGCCCTTGGCGCTGGTGAACTTCACCGCGGCCGAGGTCTGCGGCAGCTCGCGCAGGCCGGCGAGGGTGAGGGTGTACGGCTTGCCGACCTCTCCGGCCACGCGGACCTCGCCGGGCGCGAGCGGCGGCGCGGACGGCTTCGCCGACGCGTTCGCCGACGCGTTCGCCGACGCGTTCGCCGACGCGTTCGCCGACGCGTTCGCCGCCGGGTTCGCCGACGCGGGGGCGGACGCCCCGGCGGCTGCCGGGGCCGTCGCCGCGCCCTTCGCGCCGTCCGCGCTGCCGGCGTCCTGGCCGCATCCGGCGAGCAGCAGCACGCCCGCCCCGATGGCCGCCGCCGCTCTCGCCCGAGTCCCGCGCACGCTCATGACCGACCCCTCCCGACCCACTGGCCCCGACCGCAACTGCCGGTGATTCCAGCCTGGTTCGCCGTAAATGCCGTGCGCAACCTACAGGAGAACCCGCATGTGCAATACGGTCCGCGGCCCACTCCGGAGGATTCACCGGACGGCCCCGTCCGCGCGGGCTCCGGTGGCCGCGCGCCTCGTCGGAACCACCTACGCTGACGGTCACCGCAGACGAGAACCGAGGAGCACCACCCCATGACCCGTCAGGTACACAGGCCGCTGGAGGACCAGGAATTCGACTTCATCGTCGGCATGGCACCCGGTCCGGTCCTCGCCTACTTCACCGGCACCTGGCCGAAGGCCGTGGAGGCCTGCCGGACGATGGACACCCTCGTCTCGGACCTGCTGACGGAGTACGGGACCCGGCTGACCGCCGTCCGCACCGACATCACCCGCTGCCCGCGGACCACCCGCCGGTACGCGGTGACCGGCGCGCCCACCGTCGTACTCCTCCGGTCGGGCGAGGCGGTGGCGACGCACGCCGGTCAGCTGACGGGGGAGGAATTCCGGACGTTCCTCGACGCCCACCTCTGAGTCGCCGCCCCTGCGGGGCCGGGGAACGCGCGCCCGGGTGAACCTGGGCAGACTGGCCGAAACTGGCATGGATGAGATAGGTGCCTTAGGCATGTAATGGAATCCGGCGTGAACGGAACCATCGCTTGCGAGGTGTTGCTTTCCATGACCGAGGCCATGTCCCATGCCATGTCCGATGCCATGTCCGGTGCCGTGTCCGGTGCCGCGTCCGGTGCCGCGTCCGCTGCCGTCGCCTTCCCGCAGGACCGAACCTGCCCCTACCACCCGCCGGCCGCCTATCAGCCACTCCGGGAGACCCGGCCCCTCTCGCGGGTCACCCTCTTCGACGGCCGCTCCGTATGGGTGGTCACCGGCCACGCCGAGGCGCGCGCCCTGCTCTCCGACGGGCGGCTGTCCGCCGACCGCACCAAGGAGGCCTTCCCCACGCCCACCCGTCGCTTCAAGGGGCTGCAGAGCCGCCGCGCGGCCCTGCTCGGGGTGGACGACCCCGAGCACAACCGGCAGCGCCGGATGCTGATCCCGAGCTTCTCGGTCAAGCGGACGGCAGCCCTGCGGCCCCGGATCCAGGAGACCGTGGACCGGCTGATCGACGAGATGGCGGCGCGCGGCCCGGAGGCCGAACTCGTCGGCTCCTTCGCCCTGCCGGTGCCGTCCATGGTGATCTGCGCCCTGCTGGGCGTCCCCTACGAGGACCACGAGTTCTTCGAGGAGCAGTCGCGGCGACTGCTGCGCGGCCCCGAGCCCGCCGACGTCGAGGAGGCCCGCCGGCAGCTCGACACCTACCTGGAGGCCCTGATCCTGCGCAAGCGCACCGATCCGGGCGACGGACTGCTCGACGAGCTGATCGCCACCCGCCTGGAGACCGGCGAGACCGATGTCGAGGAACTGGTCGCCCTGGCGGTGATCCTGCTGATCGCGGGCCACGAGACCACGGCGAACATGATCTCGCTCGGCACCTTCACCCTCCTGCGCCACCCCGAGCAGCTGGCCGAACTGCGCGCCGACCCGTCGCTGATGTCGGAGGCGGTGGAGGAGCTGATGCGCTTCCTCTCCATCGCCGACGGCATGCTGCGGCTGGCCACCGAGGACATCGAGGTCGGCGGGGTCACGATCCGCCCGGACGACGGGGTGGTCTTCTCCACCTCCGTCATCAACCGCGACGAGGAGGTGTTCGCGGAGCCGGACTCGCTCGACTGGAACCGGCCGACCCGCCACCACCTGGCCTTCGGCTTCGGCATCCACCAGTGCCTCGGCCAGAACCTGGCCCGCGCCGAGATGGAGATCGCCCTGGGCACCCTGTTCCGGCGGCTCCCCGGCCTGCGGCTGGCGGCCGACCCGGACCGGATCCCCTTCAAGCCCGGGGACACCATCCAGGGCATGATCGAACTCCCCGTGACCTGGTGAGCGGCATGCGGATCTCCGTCGACCACGACGTCTGCATCGGCGCCGGGCAGTGCGCGCTGACCGCGCCCCAGGTGTTCACCCAGGACGACGACGGACTCAGCGAGGTGCTCCCGGGCCGCGAGGACGGCCACGGCAGCCCGCTCGTACGGGAGGCCGCGCGGGCCTGCCCGGTCTCGGCGATCACCGTACGGGAGGGCTGACACGCACTGAACGCTCCGCCGGACGGGCGGACGGGCGGACGGGCGCGGCGACGACTTCCTGTACAGTTGTCCAGGAAATCTGAATCCGAGACGAGAGGGGGGTGGCCGTGCACACGGTCGCTCAGGTACTCATCGGCGTCGTCGCCGCGCTCCACGTGTACTTCCTGGTGCTGGAGATGTTCCTGTGGCAGCGGCCGCCGGGGCGGGCCCTGTCCGGGTTCGACGCGGACACCGCCCGCCTCACGGCGCCGCTCGCCGCCAACCAGGGCCTCTACAACGGCTTCCTGGCCGCCGGCCTGATATGGGGGCTGGTCACCGACACCCTCGCCACGCAGGTCTTCTTCCTGATCTGCGTGATCGTCGCGGGCGTGTACGGGGCCGCCACCGCCAACCGACGCATCCTGGTGGCCCAGACCCTGCCCGGCGCGCTCGCCCTGGGTGCGGCGCTGCTCGCCGCATGAGCACCCCGCACGCCCCCCGCGCCGCGGACCCGCGGACCGCGCGCACGAAGGCGCGGCTGCGCGAGGCGCTGCTCACCGAGTGCGGCGCGGGGCGGGAGCTCGCGGAGGTCAGCGTCTCGGCCGTGGTCCGCCGGGCGGGGGTCGGGCGGGCCACCTTCTACCTGCATTACGAGGACCTCCCCGCGCTGGCCGTAGACGCCTGCGCGGACGTCGTGCACGCGGCGGTCGACGCCCTGCACGCCTGGCAGGACGGCCCGGCGCCGCTCCCCCCGGTCCGCCCCCCGGCGGCCCTGGCCGGGTTCCTCGCCGGCGCCGCGGGCCACGCGCCCCTGTACCGCACGCTGCTCCTGCCGGGCGGCGCCGGCCCGCTGGGCGAGCGCCTGCACCGGGAGCTGCGCGCCCGGGCCCGCGCCGAGCGCGTGGCGGTCGGCGCGCCCCACCCGGACCTGGTCGCCTCGGCGGTGGCCGCCGTCTTCACCGGCGTCCTCGCGGACTGGCTGCACGGCCTGATCCCGGCCGCCGGCACCCCGCAACCGGCCTCCCCCGACGAGCTCGCGGACCGGATCTGGCCCCTGCTGCTGGCCCTGCACCGCGCGGGAGCCCCCGCCGGATGACCGACGGGGGCTCCGCGCGAGCCCGGCTCGTGAAGCGGCGCTAGCCGATCGTGACCACCTGTTCCGCCTGGGGGCCCTTGGGCCCCTGGGTGACGCTGTACTCGACCTTCGCGCCCTCCGCCAGCTCCTTGAAGCCGGTCGTCTGGATGGCGGAGAAGTGCACGAACACGTCGGGGCCGCCGTCGTCCTGCTGGATGAAGCCGAAGCCCTTCTCCGAGTTGAACCACTTCACGGTGCCTGTTGCCATCTGGCTGATCCTTCTCAACGTTCCGCTCGGACCGCACGTGCGGCCGTCTCGATCCTGCCCACCCGTCCCGCCCGCCACACTCCGAGCGCGGCCAACCGGGGCGGATCGAACTTCTGGCCGCCCCGTCCGTGCCTCAGGGGGAACGGCACCTTCACGACGCGAGGAGGGGACGGACATGAGCGGTTTCGCAACATTCCGGGCACCGCACCGGGTGACGGGCTCGGCGGCGGACGTGGCGCTCGGCCGGGCCATGGTCGAGGCCTGGCAGCGCGACGGGATCTTCCAGATCGAGGCGGACGGCGTCCAGCGGGCCCGGACCCGGGCGGCGCTGGCGGCGAGCAGGCGGTTCTTCGCGCTGCCCGCCGCCGCCAAGGCGGCCTGCGTCAACGACACCTCGTACAGCGGGTACGTGGCCTCGGGCGAGGAGGTCACGGCGGGCGAGCGGGACGCGGCGGAGATCTTCACGATCACCCCCGACCTACCCGGCGGTGACGGGCGGCCCTGCCACGGCCCGGTGCCCTGGCCCGACCAGGGCTACCGCACGGCCATGGAGGACCACCTGGCCGGGGTGGGCGGCCTCGGGGACCGGCTGCTGCCGCTGGTGGCGCTGGGGCTGGGCCTGGAGACCTCGGGCGTCGGCCGGCTCGCCGGGCTGACCCGGGGAGGCTGGCACCACATGCGGGTGCTGCGCTTCCCGCCCGCCTCCGCCGCCACCGAGCGCGGGATCGGCGCGCACACGGATTACGGGCTGCTGGTGATCGCCGCGCAGGACGAGGTCGGCGGACTGTACGTGCGCCCGCCGGTCCCGGGTGAGCGGCGGCCGCGCAACTGGCTGCCCGGGGAGAGCACGGCGGGCTTCGCCGAGGACGCGCCGGGCTGGCGGTACGTGACCCCGGCGGAGGGGGTGCTGACCGTCTTCCCCGGCGACATCCTGCAGTTCCTGACGGGAGGCGCGGTCCTGTCCACGCCGCACCGGGTCCGGCTCGCGGACCGGGAGCGCTTCACGCTGGCGTACTTCCACGAGCCCCGGTTCGACGCGCGGATGCGCCCGCTGCGAGCGGACCCGTACGAGCCCGCCGACAGCACCGACAGCCCGGTGATCCACTACGGGGAGCACTTCACCCGGATGTTCATGCGCTGCTATCCCCGGCGGGCAACGACGCTGCGGATCGAGGAGCGAGGGCTGCTGCGGCAGCTCGCTTCGGCCCGCTGACCCGGCAGCCCAGGCAGTTCGCGTGCCCCGTCCGGGCGGCGGTGTCCCGGACCCGCCAGTCCCACTCGGCGGCCGGGCGGGGTCCGCTGGGCTTGCCCCAGCCGACGAGGTGGAGCAGCCAGGTGACCAGCCCCGCCAGCGGGACCAGGCTGAGGCCGAGCCAGACGCCGGGGGCCCAGGCCAGGCACAGGGCGAGGCCGGCTCCGGTGGAGCCGAGCAGGGCCAGGGCGGTGCCCGTCCAGCCGGCGACGGTGTGCCCCAGGTCGACGTGTCCGTGCGCGCTCATGATTCTCCTCGGACGGGCAGGCGGCAGTACGCTCGGAGCAGGATCTTTTATCTCACGAGCTAAGTAACTTAGATACTAAGGAGTGTGTGGGTGCACGGCAAGACCCGCCCCCCGGTCACGGCCGGGGAGGCGATCACGCTCATGGACCGCTTCGTGGCCCTCGGCCACGTCGGCCAGCAGGAGATGGCGCAGCTCCTCGGGCTGAACGTCACCGACCTGACCTGCCTCGGCCACGTCCTGGGCGCGGGCGAGAACCCGCTCTCCGCCGGTGACCTGGCCGAACTGACGAACCTCACGACGGGCGCCGTCACCGGGGTGATCAACCGCCTGGAGCGCGCCGGCTACGCGCACCGCCGCCCCGACCCGGCCGACCGGCGGCGCGTGCGGGTGGTGCCCGATCCTGCGGCCACCGCGCGGGTCGTCGCGGTGTACGAGCCCTTCTACGCCCGGCTCGCCACCGTGTTCGCCGAGTACACCCCCGACGAGGTCGCCGTCATCGCCGACTGGTTCGGCCGGGTGACGGTGGAGATGCGGGCCCATCTCGCCGAGGTGCGGGCCGGCGAACCCGGCCCCCCGGCGCCGTAGCGGCCGACTGGTAAAATGGGCGGGAAACTTGAGGCGCGGGGTGCTTTGGCCCGATGCGGACACCCACCGACACCTACGACGAGCCGGGGCCCGTACCGAGGGGC
>NZ_JBHWBP010000411.1:0-6337 GCF_042735575.1 Streptomyces sp. NPDC059564
GGGGCCCCTCCCAGCGGTAGCTGGGGGAGTTTGAGGCGCGGGGTCTGGGGCGGAGCCCCAGGGGGACGGGCGGAGCCCGGACTTCATGACGCGGCCCCCGCCGCCCCCGGAGGGGAGGCGGGGGCCCCGGGGTTGTCAGACCCGAGCGGCAGCGGCGTCGGCGGCCTGGGCCTTCAGGGCGCGTTCCACGCCCGCCCGGGACTCCGAGACCAGGCGGCGCAGACCCGCGTTCGGCTCGGCCGAGGCCAGCCAGGCGTCCGTCGCGTCCAGGGTCTCCTGGGAGACCTGGAGCGACGGGTACAGCCCCACCGCGATCTGCTGCGCGATCTCGTGGCTCCGGTTGTCCCAGACCTCCTTGACCACCGCGAAGTACCGCTCCGCGTACGCCGCGAGCAGCTCCCGCTGGTCGGTCTGGACGAAGCCGCCGATCACGGCCTCCTGCACCGCGTTCGGCAGGTCCGCGGAGTCGATGACCGCCGCCCACGTCTCGGCCTTGGCGTCGGCCGTCGGGCGCGCGGCCCGCGCCGTCGCCGCGTGCCGCTCACCGGCCGCCGTCGCGTCCCGCTCCAGCTCGGCCGCGATGGCCGGCTCGTCGGCGACCCCGGTCGTGACCAGGCGCTCCAGGAACGCCCACCGCAGCTCCGTGTCCACGACCAGGCCCTCGACCGTCTCGGACCCGTCCAGCAGCGCCGCCAGGTGGGCGAGCTGCTCCTCGGTGCGGGCCGTCGCCGCGAAGGCCCGCGCCCACGCCAGCTGGTGGTCGCTGCCCGGCTGGGCCGTCCGCAGGTGCTCCAGCGCGGCCTCGGTCCAGGTCGCCAGGCCCTGCTCCCGCCACGCCGGATCGGCGTACAGGTCCACGGCCAGCTTCACCTGACGGTGCAGGGACTGCACGACGCCGATGTCGGACTCCTTGCCGATCCCCGACAGGACCAGCGCCAGGTAGTCGCGGGTGGCGAGCTCGCCGTCCCGCGTCATGTCCCAGGCGGAGGCCCAGCACAGGGCGCGCGGCAGCGACTCGGTGAAGTCGCCGAGGTGCGCGGTGACGTTGGCCAGCGAGACCTCGTCCAGACGGACCTTCGCGTAGGACAGGTCGTCGTCGTTGAGCAGCACCACCGCCGGACGCGCACGGCCCGCCAGCTCCGGCACCGCCGTCAGCTCGCCGTCGATGTCCAGCTCGATGCGGTCCGTGCGGACCAGCTTGCCGTCCCGGAGCTCGTACAGGCCGACCGCGATGCGGTGCGGCCGCAGCACCGGCTCGCCCTTGGCGCCCGCGGGCAGGGCCGGGGCCTCCTGGCGGACGGCGAAGGCGGTGATCACACCGTTCTCGTCCGTCTCCACCTCCGGGCGCAGGATGTTGATGCCGGCCGTCTCCAGCCACGCCTTCGACCAGGCGGTCAGGTCGCGGCCGGAGGTCTCCTCCAGGGCGCCCAGCAGGTCCGACAGGCGCGTGTTGCCGAACGCGTGCGCCTTGAAGTAGGCCTGCACGCCCTTGAAGAAGGCGTCCTGGCCGACGTACGCGACGAGCTGCTTGAGCACCGAGGCGCCCTTGGCGTACGTGATCCCGTCGAAGTTGACGAGGACGTCGTCCAGGTCACGGATGTCCGCCATGATCGGGTGCGTGGAGGGCAGCTGGTCCTGCCGGTACGCCCAGGTCTTCATGGAGTTGGCGAAGGTGGTCCAGGCGTGCGGCCACTTCGAGCCCTCCGCGTACGCCTGGCAGGCGATGGAGGTGTACGTCGCGAACGACTCGTTCAGCCACAGGTCGTTCCACCACTCCATGGTGACCAGGTCGCCGAACCACATGTGCGCGAGCTCGTGGAGGATCGTCTCCGCGCGGACCTCGTACGCCGCGTCCGTCACCTTGGAGCGGAAGACGTACTGGTCGCGGATGGTGACCGCGCCCGCGTTCTCCATCGCGCCCGCGTTGAACTCCGGGACGAAGAGCTGGTCGTACTTCGCGAACGGGTAGTCGTACGCGAACTTCTCCTGGAACCAGTCGAAGCCCTGCCGGGTGACGTCGAAGATCTCGTCCGCGTCGAGGAACTCGGCCAGCGAGGGACGGCAGTAGATGCCGAGCGGGACGGACTGCCCGTCCGGGCCCTCGTAGCTGCTGTGCACGGCGTGGTACGGGCCGACGATCAGCGCGGTGATGTACGAGGAGATCCGCGGGGTCGGCTCGAAGGCCCACACGCGGTCCTTCGGCTCCGGCGTCGGGGAGTTCGAGATGACCGTCCAGCCCTCGGGGGCCGTCACGGTGAACTGGAACGTCGCCTTCAGGTCGGGCTGCTCGAAGCTGGCGAAGACCCGCCGCGCGTCCGGCACCTCGAACTGGGTGTACAGGTAGGCCTGCTGGTCGACCGGGTCGACGAAGCGGTGCAGGCCCTCACCGCTGTTGGTGTAGGCGCAGTCCGCGACGACGCGGAGCTCGTTCGCCCCGGCGGCGAGGCCGGGCAGCGCGATCCGGGAGTCGCGGAAGACGGCGGCGACGTCCAGCGCCTTGCCGTTCAGGACGACCTCGTGGACGGCCGGCGCGACCAGGTCGATGAAGGTCTCGGCGCCGGCGTCGGCCGACTGGAAGCGCACGGTGGTCACGGACGGGAACGTGCCGCCCTCCTGCGCACCGCTGAGATCCAGTTCGACCTCGTACGAGTCGACGGTGAGCAGCTTCGCCCGCTGCTGAGCCTCTTCACGGGTGAGATTCGTGCCAGGCACGCGGTCATCTCCTTTGATGGTGACGTTGCCCGGCCATCCTTCCACGGGGGCGGCGTCACCGTGGCGGAGTAATCCACGGGCGAACGCGAGGTCCGATTCCTGCCAGCCCCGCGGGCCCGCGGGCCGCACGCTGGACCCATGACCACTGTGACACGCCACACCGTGCTCCCCATCGCCCCCGCCGCCCTCGCCGCGCTCCGGGAGCGCGACGACGCCGGGCGCGCGTGCGTCCCGTACGAGGACACCGAGGGCGGCGCGCCGCTGCGCTGCTGCCTGCGCGGCAGCCGGCCCGGCGAGCGGATCGCGCTCGTCTCCTACGCGCCGCTGCGGCGCTGGGCCGCCGCGACCGGCGCACGGCCGGGGGCGTACGACGAGCAGGGGCCCGTCTTCGTCCACGCCGAGGACTGCGGCGGGCCGGCCGGCGGCGAGGGGTACCCGTTCGCCCGGACCGGTGTGCAGCGCGCCGCCCGGCGGTACAGCGCCCGCGGGCACATCCTCGGCGGCCGCGTCCTCACCTTCGGCGAGGACCCCGACGCGGAGCTCGGGCGGGCCCTGGACGAGGCCTTCGCCGATCCGGAGGCCGCCCTCGTGCACGTCAGGGCAGTGGAGTACGGCTGCTTCCTCTACGAGGTCAGGCGCCCCTGACGCGGCGAGGGGCGGCGCCGTGGCGGCGCCGCCCCTCCCGTGGTGCCGTGGGCGTCAGCCGCGCAGCTCCTCGGCGACCAGCTCCGCGATCTGCACGGCGTTCAGCGCCGCGCCCTTGCGCAGGTTGTCGTTGGACAGGAACAGCGCGATGCCGTTGTCGACCGTCTCGTCCACGCGGATGCGGCCCACGTACGAGGCGTCCTTGCCGGCGGCCTGGAGGGGGGTCGGGATCTCGGACAGCTCGACGCCGGGGGCGTCCTTCAGCAGCTCGTACGCGCGCTCGACGCTCAGCGGGCGCGCGAAGCGGGCGTTGACCTGCAGCGAGTGGCCCGAGAAGACGGGAACGCGCACGCAGGTGCCGGAGACCTTGAGCTCCGGGATCTCCAGGATCTTGCGGGACTCGTTGCGGAGCTTCTGCTCCTCGTCGGTCTCGAAGGAGCCGTCGTCGACCAGGTTGCCCGCGAGCGGGACCACGTTGTACGCGATCGGGCGCTTGTAGACGGCCGGCTCCGGGAAGTCCACGGCGCCGCCGTCGAAGGTCAGCTGGTCGGCGGTCTCGGAGACGGCGCAGGCCTGGCCCTTGAGCTCGGCGACGCCGGCCAGGCCGGAGCCGGAGACGGCCTGGTAGGTGGTGGCGACCAGCGCGGTCAGGCCGGCCTCGTCGTGCAGCGGGCGCAGCACGGGCATCGCGGCCATGGTGGTGCAGTTCGGGTTCGCGATGATGCCCTTGGGGCGGTTCTTGATCGCGTGCGGGTTGACCTCGGAGACCACGAGGGGGACCTCGGGGTGGCCGCGCCAGGCGGAGGAGTTGTCGATCACGACGGCGCCCTGTGCGGCGACCTTCTCGGCGAGGGCCTTGGAGGTGGCGCCGCCCGCGGAGAAGAGCACGATGTCCAGGCCGGAGTAGTCGGCCGTGGAGGCGTCCTCGATGGTGATCTCCCGGCCCTCCCACTCCAGGGTCGAGCCCGCCGAACGGGCCGAGGCGAACAGCCGCAGCTCGTCCACCGGGAACTTGCGCTCGGCCAGGATGCCGCGCATGACTCCGCCGACCTGTCCGGTGGCTCCGACGATTCCGACCCTCACGGTGACTCCTCTTGGTACGTGGGCGCGTGCGCGCGTGGGGCCATCATGCGTTCGACCCCACGAGGCTTGTCCAATCCATTGTCCGAGGTGCGGACGGTGTCCTGGGTGTGAACCCCCGTGACGAGTCCGTGGCGGGCGTGTTGCAGGTGCCCCGAACTGCCGTTTTGCCTGGTCACGACCGGTTAGCGTCCATTCTGCCGTGCCCGGTATCCGGACGTGGCGTACCAGAGACCGAACCGCTCACCTCGGGGAGAACACCGTGCGGGACATCCGCCACCGCCGCCGCTCGATACCGGCCCTCGCCGCCCTCGCGGCCGCCGCCGTCGCCGCGCCCGTCCTGATCGCCGCCGCTCCGGCGTCGGCCCACGACAACGACCACCAGGACCGGCGCGGGGCCAGGCTCGCCAAGGAGCTGGTGGAGGAGGTCACCGCCCGCGGGGCCTACCGCCACCTGGCGAAGTTCCAGCAGATCGCCGACGCCAACGGCGGCAACCGCGCCGCGGGCACCCCGGGCCACGCGGCCTCCGCCGCGTACGTCCACGACACCCTGAAGAAGGCCGGGTACGAGGTCTCGTACCAGGACTTCGACATCTACGAGGCGCACACGAAGACGGAGAAGACGACCGTCCTCGGCGAGGGCGGCCGCGAGCTGGCCACCGCCGCCTTCACCTTCACCAAGTCCACCCCGGCGGGCGGCCTCGTCGCCCCGCTCGCCCTCGCCCGGGTCGACGAGACCCCCGGCTGCACCGCCGACGACTACGCGAGCGGCACCTTCACCGGGAAGATCGCCCTGGTCAAGCGGGGCTCCTGCACCTTCGTGGAGAAGCAGAAGGCGGCCGCCGAGGCGGGCGCGCTCGGCGTGATCGTCTACAACCACAGCGGCACCACCCCGGTGCGCGGCGGGTTCTCCTCCCCGGCCGAGGGGGTCATCCCGAGCGCGGGCATCACCCTGGCCGACGGCGAGGCGCTGACCGCGGCCGCCGCCAAGGGGGAGGTGAAGGTGCGTCTGGACCTGGACCAGGAGCACGTGAAGAAGACCACCCGCAACGTGATCGCCGAGACGAAGGGCGGCCGCGCCGACCGCGTGGTGACCCTCGGCTCCCACCTCGACTCGGTGCCCGAGGGCCCGGGCATCAACGACAACGGCTCGGGCTCGGCCGGTCTGCTGGAGGTGGCCCTGGGGCTCGCCGACGAGGGTGCCAACAAGAAGGGCAAGGGGACCGCGAACAAGGTCCGCTTCGCCTGGTGGTCGGCGGAGGAGCTGGGCCTGCTGGGCTCCGAGCACTACGTCGCGCAGCTGTCGGAGAAGCAGAAGAAGGACATCGCGCTCTACCTGAACTTCGACATGATCGCCTCGCCGAACCCGGCGCAGTTCGTCTACGACGGCGACGACTCGGACAAGACGGGCGAGGGCGCGGGCCCGGCCGGCTCGGCGCAGATCGAGGCGCTGATCAACGGCTTCCTCGACAAGAAGGGCAAGCCGCACGAGGGCAGCGACTTCGACGGCCGCTCCGACTACGGCCCGTTCATCGCGAACGGCATCCCGGCGGGCGGCACCTTCACCGGTGCCGAGGGCATCAAGACCGCCGAGCAGGCCAAGCGCTACGGCGGCACGGCCGGCGCCGCGTACGACCCGAACTACCACGGGGCGGGCGACACCCTGAAGAACCTCGACCTCAAGGCCTTCGACACCAACCTGGACGTCATCGCGCACGCGGTGGGCACCTACGCGCAGGACCTGAGCTCGATCGGGAAGTGACCCGGTAGACGGCCCGAGGGGGGCCGGGGTACGGCGAAGGGGCGGGCGCCCGATGCGGGCGCCCGCCCCTCCGGCAAGCCGTCACCCCCGCACGGGAGTTACGGGAGGACCTTCTCGATCTGCACGCTGCCGAGGCCG
>NZ_JBHWBP010000412.1:0-6325 GCF_042735575.1 Streptomyces sp. NPDC059564
GGATATCGTCTGGAGGTGGACCAGCAGACTCCCCCCCCCGCCCCCCCCGGGCCCCGGGGCCCCCCCCGCGGGGGGGCGCGGGGCGGCGCCCCCCCCCCCCCCCCGCCGCGATCCCGCACCATCAGGGGATTTTGTCCGATTAGCGCGTATCTTCGGCCCATGCCCACGCCCTACGGATCCCGCGGCGGCATGGCGTTCAGCGCCGCCGAGCTGCACGTGCTCAGGCGCCTCCTCGCCCACGCCCTCCAGTCCTCCACGGCCCCCCTGACGCCCGCCGAGGTCCAGGACTGCCTGCGCCTCGCGGCGTCGGTGGACGAAGCGGTCCTGGAGGCGGGCCGGCTCAGAGCGTTCCTGCTCGACGACCTCGCCCGCTACCGGCGCGCCCTGCCCGGCAGCCTCTCCGGCTACCTGGAGCTGCTCCAGGACGCCCTGGCCGCCGGGTACGAGCCGCAGCCCGACGACCTCGCCGCCCTGCGCGCGCTCCGGGCCAACCCGCTCGCGGCCGTCGTACTGGAACGCGCCCAGGGCGTCGCGGAACGCTCCGTACGCCGCCGCCTCTCGGCCACCCCGGCCCCCCGCACCCGCCTCCTGGCCTTCCCGGGCGGCCGGGACCCCCGCCCGGCACAGCCCCGCACCACCACCCCGGCCGACCGCCACCCGGACCCCCACGCCGCGGCAGCGCCCGACGCACGTCCGACACGCTCCTTCGCCGCCGCCGAGTCCCGCCCGGAGCCCCACGCCGCGGCAGCGGCCGACGCGCTCCCGGTACGGGCCCTCGGCACCGCGTCCGCCGACCCGCGCCCGGACCTCCGCGCCGCGGCGGACGCCGGGTCGCGGCCGCGGCCCGAGCCCTCGCCCAAGGAGCCGCCGCGCCCGGAGGAGCCCGCCCGGCCCGATCAGCCGGCGCGCCCCGTCCCGACTCCCGGCGAGGTGTTTCCGCCGCGCCGCAAGCCCACCCCGCCCCCGGCGGCCGGGCGCGCGGTGGGGTAGCTACGCTGGGGGGCATGGACTACGTCTCCGCGCTCGTGCCCCCCATCGTGATGGCCACGTTCTTCATCTTCCTCGTGAAGACGATCGTGAAGAGTCAGGGCGGCGCCAACAAGGCCAAGGAAGACGCGGCCGTCGACGCCGTGATCGCCCGCGCCGAAGCCGCCCATCAGACGCGGAAGTAGCCACAGACGCGCGTTGCCGTCGAATAGTCGGGCAATTCATCCCAACCCGCACTATCGTGCTGTTGTGCCTCGCCCCTTGGGAGAACTCGAAGACGCAGTGATGACGCGGGTGTGGCAGTGGAACCGCCCGGTCACCGTTCGGGAAGTCCTGGAAGACCTCCAGCAGGAACGGTCCATCGCGTACACCACGGTCATGACCGTTATGGACAATCTCCATCAGAAGGGCTGGGTCCGCCGGGAAGCCGAAGGCCGCGCCTATCGATATACGGCGGTCTCCACCCGCGCCGCCTACTCGGCCGCACTGATGAACGAAGCCTGGTCGACCAGCGACAACCCCGCGGCCGCCCTCGTGGCCTTCTTCGGGATGATGTCCCAGGAACAGCGTGAAGCCCTCCGCGCCGCCGTACGGATCGTCCAGCACGACGAACCCGAAGACCCGGAGACCCGGGAGAGCACCCGCGAGAGCGCCCCCGCCGAAGCCGAAGGGGACTCCGGCGCGCCCCGCACCGAGCCGGGGCGATAGCGTCCGGGTATGGGAGAGCTTTCCACCGCAGACGCGAAAACAGTGACCATCCGCCGCGCGCGCACCCGTGATGTTCCGGCGCTGCGCCACCTGCTCGACCAGTACGTGCAGCAGCGGATCCTGCTCGACAAAGCCCCCGTCGTCCTTTACGAGGACATCCAGGAGTTCTGGGTCGCGGAACGCGAGTCCGACGGCCGGGTGGTCGGCTGCGGGGCTCTCCACGTCATGTGGGAAGACCTCGCCGAAGTACGCACTCTCGCCGTCGACCGGGAGCTGAAGGGCGCCGGCGTGGGACATCGGGTGCTCGCCAAGTTGTTGGAGACGGCCCGCCGGCTCGGGGTCAGCCGGGTATTCTGCCTGACCTTCGAAGTGGACTTCTTCGCGAAGCACGGGTTCGTCGAGATCGGCGAGACCCCGGTCGAGACCGATGTGTACATGGAGCTCCTGCGTTCCTATGACGAGGGAGTCGCGGAGTTCCTCGGTCTCGAACGAGTGAAGCCGAACACCTTGGGCAACAGTCGGATGCTTCTGCACCTCTGATCGATCGCGACGGCTTTTCCAGGCCGCAGCGGGCCTGTGGCCTATGTCCGAATCGCGCACGTTTCCCGCCTTGTTGAGGCCCTGAACCTCTCACCGGGGGTTTGTGTTTTCCAGGCAAAAGCGGTTTCCTTTCCGCGTACTGCATTTTCGATGAAAGGAAATCCCGGTGGCACAGAAGGTTCAGGTCCTTCTTGTCGACGACCTCGACGGTGGCGAGGCGGACGAGACCGTGACGTTCGCTCTGGATGGCAAGACCTACGAGATCGACCTCACCACCGCCAACGCTGAAAAGCTTCGCGGGCTGCTCGACCCGTACACCAAGGGCGGCCGCCGCACCGGCGGACGCGTCTCCGCGGGCCGTGCCAAGGGTCGTGCCGCCGCTTCGGCCGGCAATCCCGACACCGCCGAGATCCGCGCGTGGGCGAAGGAACACGGTTACAACGTGAACGACCGCGGCCGTGTCCCCGCCGACATCCGCGAGGCCTACGAAAAGGCCAAGGGCTGAGGCGTACGCCTTCGCAGCCGTGCCCGGTGACATTCCGTCGCCGCCGCGGCCACCAGGCGTACGAGGTCGGGCCCGCAGGCCCGTTGTCCGGGACAGGTGTCCTGCCCCGGACCGGGCAGGGCAGGCAGTGACGCCTCGCACCCCAGCTCGGGGGGCCGCAGCCACACCGCGGCCCCCCGAGGGCGTTCTCCCGGCGGCACGGGGGCGGTGATCCCGCCCCCGGCGCCCAGGGCGGTGAGGTCCAGCGCCACCCCGCCCCACTCCAGCCAGTCGAGGAGCCCGTCCAGCTCCTCCGCGCAGCCCGGGGCCACCAGGAACCACATCCTGCGCCCCTCCACCGCCACCGGGCCGGTGGCGGCGCCTGCGAGCCGGGCCAGCAGCGCGGCCCCGGCGTCGGCCGGCAGCTCCAGCGCGTCGAACCGGATCCCGGTGAGCAGCCGGTCGGGCGGGCCGCCCGCGACGGGCCAGCCGAGCACCCGCTCGTACCAGGAACGGGTGATCTCCCCGGACGGGACGCGGGGCGAGGGGACGGCGCTCGCGGGGATGAAGGCCATGACCGGAGCAACTCCGCGCATCGCCGCTGGGTTACGCACCGCGCCCGTGACAATGCGGAGCGTAAACATCCGCGGAGCGGAGTCCCACATTCGGGACACAAGCGTGTTCGCCCGTAGCGGAGGGAACCGTGCCCACCGGCATGGAGTGTCCGTCCTTACGGGTAAGACATTCCTAGTGGATCGGGGCGACACGCTGATTTGAGCGGCTTCCGTTCGCCATCGGCGTACACGTGTGACGGGTATCTGCCTGGCCTGCGGGAACATCGTCTCGCACCATCGGGTTGGAGCAGTTGTCGGCTCTTACAGCCGGTTTTTCCTCACCGACGTGGGGGTGAGCCGAGGTCGGATGTCGGCAGTTGGAATGAGCTGTCCCGCCCCGCGGGACTAGCATGCGGAAGGACAGGGCGGGGACCGACCCCGAACTGCCCGACCGCTCTGAGGAGCGATAAACGATGTTCGAGAGGTTCACCGACCGCGCGCGGCGGGTTGTCGTCCTGGCTCAGGAAGAAGCCCGGATGCTCAACCACAACTACATCGGCACCGAGCACATCCTCCTGGGCTTGATCCACGAGGGTGAGGGTGTCGCCGCTAAGGCCCTGGAGAGCCTCGGGATTTCGCTCGAGGCTGTTCGTCAGCAGGTTGAGGAGATCATCGGTCAGGGCCAGCAGGCCCCGTCCGGGCACATCCCCTTCACCCCGCGGGCGAAGAAGGTCCTGGAGCTTTCGCTCCGAGAGGCCCTCCAGCTCGGCCACAACTACATCGGCACCGAGCACATCCTGCTCGGCCTGATCCGCGAGGGCGAGGGCGTCGCCGCCCAGGTCCTCGTGAAGCTGGGCGCCGATCTCAACAGGGTCCGGCAGCAGGTCATCCAGCTGCTCTCCGGCTACACCGGAGGCGGCAAGGAGTCGGCCACCGCAGGCGGCCCGGCCGAGGGCACCCCCTCGACCTCGCTGGTCCTCGACCAGTTCGGCCGCAACCTCACCCAGGCTGCCCGCGAATCCAAGCTCGACCCGGTCATCGGGCGCGAGAAGGAGATCGAGCGGGTCATGCAGGTGCTGTCCCGCCGGACCAAGAACAACCCGGTCCTCATCGGCGAGCCCGGCGTCGGCAAGACCGCCGTCGTCGAGGGCCTCGCCCAGGCGATCGTCAAGGGCGAGGTGCCCGAGACCCTCAAGGACAAGCACCTCTACACCCTGGACCTGGGTGCCCTGGTCGCCGGTTCCCGCTACCGCGGTGACTTCGAGGAGCGCCTGAAGAAGGTCCTCAAGGAGATCCGCACCCGCGGCGACATCATCCTGTTCATCGACGAGCTCCACACCCTCGTGGGTGCGGGTGCCGCCGAGGGCGCGATCGACGCCGCGAGCATCCTGAAGCCCATGCTGGCCCGTGGTGAGCTGCAGACCATTGGTGCCACGACGCTCGACGAGTACCGCAAGCACCTCGAGAAGGACGCGGCCCTCGAGCGCCGCTTCCAGCCGATCCAGGTGGCGGAGCCTTCCCTCCCCCACACGATCGAGATCCTCAAGGGCCTGCGGGACCGCTACGAGGCCCACCACCGCGTCTCCATCACGGACGAGGCCCTCGTCCAGGCGGCGACGCTGGCGGACCGGTACATCTCGGACCGCTTCCTGCCGGACAAGGCGATCGACCTGATCGACGAGGCCGGCTCCCGGATGCGCATCCGCCGGATGACCGCGCCGCCGGACCTCCGCGAGTTCGACGAGAAGATCGCGGCCGTGCGCCGCGACAAGGAGTCGGCCATCGACTCCCAGGACTTCGAGAAGGCGGCTTCTCTCCGTGATTCGGAGAAGCAGCTGCTCGCCGCGAAGTCCAAGCGCGAGAAGGAATGGAAGGCCGGCGACATGGACGTCGTCGCCGAGGTCGACGGCGAGCTCATCGCCGAAGTCCTCGCGACCGCGACCGGCATTCCCGTCTTCAAGCTCACGGAGGAGGAGTCTTCCCGCCTCCTGCGCATGGAGGACGAGCTCCACCGTCGCGTCATCGGCCAGAAGGACGCCATCAAGGCGCTCTCCCAGGCCATCCGCCGCACCCGTGCGGGTCTGAAGGACCCGAAGCGTCCCGGTGGCTCGTTCATCTTCGCCGGTCCGTCCGGTGTCGGTAAGACCGAGCTGTCCAAGACGCTCGCCGAATTCCTCTTCGGCGACGAGGACGCGCTGATCTCCCTCGACATGTCGGAGTTCAGCGAGAAGCACACGGTTTCCCGTCTCTTCGGTTCGCCCCCCGGCTACGTGGGCTACGAAGAGGGCGGCCAGCTGACCGAGAAGGTCCGCCGGAAGCCGTTCTCCGTCGTCCTCTTCGACGAGGTCGAGAAGGCGCACCCGGATATCTTCAATTCCCTGCTCCAGATCCTGGAGGACGGTCGCCTGACCGACTCCCAGGGCCGGGTCGTGGACTTCAAGAACACGGTCATCATCATGACGACCAACCTGGGTACGCGGGACATCTCCAAGGGCTTCAACCTGGGCTTCGCCGCCCAGGGCGACACCAAGACCGGTTACGACCGGATGAAGGCGAAGGTCAACGAAGAGCTCAAGCAGCACTTCCGGCCCGAGTTCCTGAACCGTGTCGACGACACGGTCGTCTTCCACCAGCTCACGCAGGAAGACATCATCCAGATCGTCGACCTGATGATCGCCAAGGTGGACGAGCGCCTCAAGGACCGCGACATGGGCATCGAGCTCAGCGGTGACGCGAAGCAGCTCCTGGCCAAGCGCGGCTACGACCCGATCATGGGTGCGCGGCCGCTGCGCCGGACCATCCAGCGCGAGATCGAGGACCTGCTGTCGGAGAAGATCCTCTTCGGCGAGCTGCGTCCCGGTCACATCGTGGTCGTCGGCGTGGAGGGTGAGGGCGACGAAGCCAAGTTCACCTTCCGCGGCGAGGAGAAGTCCGCTCTGCCGGACCTCCCCCCGATCGAGGCCACGGGCTCCGGCCCGGACCTGTCCAAGGGCGCGTAAGCCCCGGCGGGCAGCAGTACGAAGGGGCGGCCCCGGAACCGAGAGGTTCCGGG
>NZ_JBHWBP010000413.1:0-6313 GCF_042735575.1 Streptomyces sp. NPDC059564
GCCCCCGACGGCTGGCCGCCCGACTGCTCCCACGCCCTGCTGCTGCGCAGCGGCCACGTCGACCGGCCCTACGCGGGCCTCGACTGGGACCTGGTCCCCGCCGGGCTGCGGCCCGACGCGGTGGTGACCGCCGCCGACCTGACCGAGCCCCCGTACCGCAACCGGATCACCACCGACCAGGTGCAGGCGCTGCTGCCGGCCGGGCAGCTCCCCGACTACCTCGGGCAGCCCGTGGCCATCGCCGTCTACTCCGACTTCCTGCGGTTCCGCCGGGCCGCCCAGGAACTGCGGGAGTCCACCGGACCCGTGCTGCACGGCCCGCCGCCCGCGGTCCCGGTCCCGCCGCAGCCGGGGGAACTGGCCGAGCTGGAGGAGTGGACCCAGCGCCGGTTCACCGGCACCCAGCACCAGGCGCACTTCCTGCTCGACCACACCGCCGCCGCCCCGTACTCCCTCTGGGACCGGGGCCGCGTCGACTTCGACGGCACCGCCTTCGTCCGGGGTTCGCAGCCCGACGCGGAGGCGGAGGCGCTCTTCGCCGCTCTGCGGGCGGAGTCGGCCGATCCGGCCGCGCCCGGCGTCCAGGTCGTCACGACCACCTTCACCCAGCAGACCGACCCGGCCTTCCTGGAACCCGAGGCGGGCCTGGGCTGGCTCGACCGGTCCACCGCGACCCTGCACCTGCTGTTGGGCACCCAGTCCCCGCACGGCGACGTCCCGGACGTCCGCAACCTGGTGGGCGCGGCGAACCCGCTGGTACGCCGGGTCGTGCTGGCCGACCGGGACTGCGGGGGCGGCTTCGGCGGGCGGGACAAGTCCCCCTTCCCCTTCTACCTCGCACTCGCCGCCGTCTTCGCCCCCGGGCCCGTACGCCTCGCCTACGACCGGCGCGAACAGTTCCAGGGCGGACTCAAACGGCACGGCTCCGCGGTGCGCAGCTGGCTGCGGGCCGGGCCCGACGGCAAGCTGACCGCGGTCCGCTCCTTCGTCGTCCTGCGCGGCGGGGTCGAGGCGAACCTGAACGGGGCGGTGCTGTCGCTGGCGGCGCTGCACGCCACCGGGCCCTACCGGGTGCCGCGGGCCTCGGTCCACGGCATCGTGCTGGAGCGTCCGATCCCCGCCGTCGGCTCGATGCGCGGCTTCGGCATCCCCCAGGTCGCCTTCAACATCGAGACGGCGGTCGACCGGCTCGCCGTACGCGGCCTGGGCACCGATCCGATCGCCTTCCGGCTCGCGAACGTCCTGCGCCAGGCGCCCGCTCCGGGTACCGGCCCGGCCGCGGAACCGGCCGACACCGACCTGGCCGGCACCCCGCTCCGCTTCCACCTCGCCAACGCCGAGATCTGCGCGGCCGCCCTGGACCACCCCCTGTGGCGCACCCGCGACGATCCCGGGCCCGCCGAGGACGGCGTCCGGTACGGGGTCGGTTTCGCCTGCTGCATGGAGGCGTACGGGACCAGCCAGGACAGCGTCTACAGCGCGGTGCGCGTGGCCGGGGACGGCACGGTCGAGGTCTGGGGCCAGACCGTCGACATGGGCCAGGGCGCGCGCAGTTCCCTGGAACGGGCCGCGCAGAACGAGCTCGGCGCGCAGGCGCGCGTCCACCTCGGCGTGGTCGGCCCGTTCGAACGGTTCGCCCAGCAGCTCCAGGAACGCGGCCTGCACGGCGCCGTGAAGATCTCCCTCTCCCACGGGGCGAGCAGCGCGTCGAAGACGGCCTTCTTCCACGTGCACGTCCTGCGCGAGGTCTGCCGGGCGCTGCTGCGGCTGCGGCTGCTGCCGGCCGCCCGCACCCTGCTGGGCGAGCCGGGCCTGTCGGACGAGGAGCTGCTGGCCGGCTGGAGCGGGGGCGCGTTGCGGCTGGCGGGCCGCCGGGAGCTGGCGCTGGCCGAGCTGGCGGCCGAAGCCGAGCGCACCGGCGGGGAGACGTACGCGATGGCGCACGGCTACTTCTGCAACGGCTGGTCCCGGGCTGCCTTCCCGGCCGCCGGGGGCGGGACGTACGAGGCGGCCGTGGACGCCCTCGGCCTGGGCCGCTCCCCGGACACGGGGGTGACGCCCCTGGAGCCGCAGGGAGCGCTGCGGCCACCGCCCACCCGCGGCCCCGGCGGCGCGGTGGTGCCGCGGTCCCTGTACGCGTCCGCGGGTCATCTGGTGAAGGTGGCGGTGGACGCCCGGCAGGGCCGGATCCGGGTCGTGGAGGCGGTGACCTTCCTCGACGCCGGGGACCCCCTGGTCCCGGCGGTGCTCGAAAGCCAGGCCGAGGGCGGCCTGGCCATGGGCATCTCGCAGACGCTGTACGAGGAACTGCCCGCGGAGAACGGCGGCGGGCCGTTCGTCAACCTGGACCGCTACCGGCTGCCGCACTGCGCCGACCTGGCAGGCGTCCGGCGGGAGACGGTGCTGGTGCCGCTGGGTCCGGACGGCGTGCTGGGGCCGGGCGGGCCGTCGGTCCGTCACAAGGGCGTCGGCGAGGCCGTCATGACCGGCGTCGGCCCCGCCATCGCCAACGCCGTCGCCCACGCCCTGGGTCACACCGGGGACGACTGCTGGCCGGTCCGGCTGCCGATCCGGCTCGCCGACCTTCCGCCCCTCCCCGCCCCCGGAGGGCCTTGATGCAGGAAACGCCGACCGATCTCGACCTCACCGTCAACGGCGTACGGCACACCGGCCGTCAGGTGCCCGGTGACATGTCGCTGGTGCACTTCCTGCACGAGGACCTCGGACTCACGGGGACCCGCGTCGGCTGCTCGATCGGCGAGTGCCGGGCCTGCACCGTCGCCGTGCGGCCGCGGCCGGGGGCGGCGCCGGTCACCCGGCAGGCCTGCATGACGGCCATGCGGCACGTGGCGGGGTGGGAGGTGACCACCGTCGAGGGCCTGGCCGCCGCGGACGGTGCGCTGCACCCGGTGCAGCGGGCCATCCTGGACCGGGACGCCTTCCAGTGCGGCTACTGCGCGGCGGGGTTCGCCGTGGCCGGGTCCGTGGCGGTGGAGCAGGCGGCGGGCGTCGGGGACGCCGGCGGTGCGGTGGACGGGCTGGTCGAGACCGTACTGGGTCCGCACCTGTGCCGTTGCACCGGCTACAGCCGCTACCTGGACGCGGTCCGCTCGGTCGCCGAGGCCGCCGCGCACGCCGCACCGGCGC
Organism: Streptomyces sp. NPDC059564; assembly: GCF_042735575.1. Taxonomy (NCBI): domain Bacteria; kingdom Bacillati; phylum Actinomycetota; class Actinomycetes; order Kitasatosporales; family Streptomycetaceae; genus Streptomyces; species Streptomyces sp. NPDC059564. The sequence continues at coordinate 3,148 of NZ_JBHWBP010000413.1, forward strand.
GCGCCGGGCTCCGTACGGCGGCCGCTGCGACGGCCGGTGCCGGGCCGACGGCCGAGGCCGCCGCCGCGCGGACGGCGCTGTCGCCGGCCGAACGCGATGCCCTGGGCTACACCCCGCTCTTCGACGACCCGCGGCTCGAACTGATCCGGCTGCTGCGCGACGGCGCCGAGATCGAGCACTCCCTGCTCGTGCAGTACCTGTACGCCGCGTTCTCCGTGAAGCAGCCGCGCTACGCCCGGCTCGCCGGCTGGCCGAGCCACCGCTACGGCGGCCGCCCGCTGCACCTGATGGGCGTCGCCATCGAGGAGATGACGCACCTCGACGTCGTGAACGGCCTGCTGGTGGCGCTGGGCGCGGCCCCCCACCTGGGCCGCCAGCAGTTCCCGTACGAGAAGGACGTCTACCCGTTCGACTTCGCGCTGGAGCCGCTGAGCCTGCACAGCCTCGCCAAGTACGTGTACGTCGAGGCCCCGCCGGGTGCCGTGGACCCGGATCTGCCGCACCCTCCCGAGGACCTGGCGTTCATCGAGCGGCTGTACGCGGTGCTCGGCGGCGGGGCGCGGCCGCGCCCCCATCAGGTCGGCAGCCTCTACCGCAAGGTGGCCCGGGTGCTGGAGCTGCTGGAGGCCCGGGAGCCGGGGCTGCTGGACTACCCGGCCTGGCACGCCCGCCTCGACATCGTGCGGGAGGAGGGCGAGAGCGAGCACTTCGAGCTGTTCCGGGCCCTGTTCGACGGCACGCACCCGACGCTGGCCGACGCGCACGACGTGTGGAACCCGGACAGCCCCGACCACCCCGTGCTGCCCCTGCGCCTGGGCAGCGGGCTGCCGCCCACCGGCGAGGCCGTCCCGGACGGGACGGTGCCCGCGCTGCGGCACCTGGCGAACCTGCACTACTGGGCGGTGTGCATGCTGCTGGACCAGTCGTACCGCCGCGGCGGGCTGTTCCACAGCGCGGCCCGCCGCCACATGACGGGCCCGCTGCGCAGCCTCGGCAGTGCGCTGGCCCGGCTCGGGGAGGGCGTGCCCTTCGACGTGTTCGTCGCCGGGTACGCGCCCGGGCGCGACGACGCGGGGAACCTGGAGCTGACCCGCGTCATGCTCCGCCAGGTGGCGGTGGCCCAGCAGCGCCACGCCCGCCACCTCCCGCCCGACTACGCGCACACCTGCGTGGCGGAGACCCTGTGGGAGTGCGGCCTGGCCGATGGCGGGGGCGGGGGCGGCGGAGGCTGAGGCCGCGCCACCCCCGGCCCGGTCTGTCAGGCGTCCAGGGGGCGCCAGCCCGGGCCGTTCCCGTCCTGCTGGACGTGCCCGAACACCACGTCGGCGAAGTGGACGCCGAAGCCGATCGTGTCCGGCTCCGCCAGCTCGGCGACGAGGCGGCGGCGGTGGTCGGCGGTCTGGACGAGGTCGTGGTCGAAGCCCGAGGACCAGTCGGGGTGGTCGACCTGGATCGGCGCGTGCATGGCGTCGCCGAAGGCGATCAGACGGCGTCCGCCCCCGGTGATGACGTACTCGGCGTGCCCGACGGTGTGGCCGGGGGTGATCCGTACGCGTACGCCGGGGAAGACCTCCTGCCCGTCCGTGACCGTACGTACGCGCGGTGCGAGGGCCGCGACCTGCTCGGTCATGCCCTGGGCCTCCAGGAGGTCGCGCCGGTCCCACTCGGGTTCGGAGATCAGGTACTCGGCGTGGGCGAACACGGGCCGGTCGGCGCCGGGGGCGGGGTGGCAGGCCCAGCCGAGGTGGTCGGCGTGGAGGTGGGTGAAGGCCACCGCTTCGATGTCCTCGGGGCGGCGGCCGAGTTCGGCCAGGCTCCGCGTGAGCGCGCCTCCGCGGATCGTGGCGAGGGGGCCGTCCGGAGCCTCGTGCGTCTGCGGGCCGAAGCCCGCGTCGATCAGCAGCGCGCGGTCGCCGTGCTCCACCAGCAGGCCGCCGACGCTCCCGACGAGGTGGCCCGTGGTGTCGAGGTACTCCGGGTGTGCGGCCCAGACCTCGTCGGTGGTGTCCGGGAGCATCCGAAGCGGCCGGAGCCGCACATCGCCGTCCGGCACGTACGACACCTTCGTGTCGCCCAGCCGTATCGAGCGGATGCCCGCGGGCCGGCGCAGTCGTGCGTCCTGAGCCACCGTCACATCAGCCATGAGTTCTCTCCCCTGAGTAGCCGTCGGGCCGTCGCGGCGTTTCCCGCGGCGACGACGCCACGATAAGCATCAAGTTCGAATCATTCAAGCTGTAATTATTTCGTCTTGACGTACTGCTAGGGTGGTGACATGAGGACGTCCCCCGAGTCGCAGGCCATCGCCGAACGACAGCTGTGCGGTCTGGTGAACGGGCTGGCCCAGCGGATCGCCGAGCACGTACGGGAGCGCGCCGCCACCCTGAGCCTCACCGCGTCCCAGGCGACCGCGCTGCGGGAGATGAGCGGGCCGATGACCATGCGGGAGCTCGCCGAACGGATGAGCTGCGAGCCCTCCAACACCACCTTCGTCGTCGACAAGCTCGAGAAGCAGAGCCTGATCGAGCGCCACCCGCACCCGACGGACCGCCGCGCCAAGCACCTCGTCCTCACGCCCGAGGGCACCGCGCTGCGGACGCGCCTCCTCGAACTCCTCTCCGTGGACTCCCCGCTGTCCGGCCTCACCCAGCCGGAGCAGCGCGTCCTCCACGGGCTGCTGGAGCAGGCCATCACCTCCCCGTGAGCCGGCGCCGGGCCGCGGGGATCCAGGGCTGCGCGTACCGCCCTACTCGCTGTCCGGACCGCCGTCCTCCTCGGCGTGGTCGGCCATCGCGAGGTCCAGGTAGCGCTCCATCGCACGGGCCTGGGCCGGGGACGGCTGCTCGGCCGCGGCGCCCATGGCCTGGGCCCCGAGGATCAGGGTGCGGGCGTCGGCCTCGCCGTGGCCGGGATCCGGCGGGTGCACTCCGGCAGCCTTCTCCGCCGCCTCCACCGCTGTGGAGTGAGCCGCCATGGCCCGTGCGTACTGCTCGACGCGCGGGTCCTCGACATCGGCGTCGGCCAGCTCCTCGAACAGCTCGCTCAGCCGCAAGCCCTCCGCCTTGAGATCAGGTCGGCTCTCGAGGAAGGCACCGGCCCGGACCACCCCGAGAGCGGCGCTGACGCCGTGAGTCGCTTCCAGCAGGAGCAGGAACTCCTGCTCCTCCCT
>NZ_JBHWBP010000414.1:0-6291 GCF_042735575.1 Streptomyces sp. NPDC059564
GGGTCGGGGGGGGTTTTGGTGGCGCGGGGTGTGGGGGGGACCCCCAGGGGGCCGGGCGCGGCCCGGGTCCCGGGTTATCGACCGGCCAGGTCGGACGCGGAGCCCCAGGGGTCAGGCCCAGAGTTGGCCGTGGAGGACCTCGATGGCTTCTTCCGTGGTCGCGGCCGTGTAGACGCCCGTCGAGAGGTACTTCCAGCCGCCGTCGGCCACGACGAAGACGATGTCCGCCGATTCGCCGGCGGCCACCGCCTTGCGGCCCACCCCGATCGCCGCGTGCAGCGCCGCGCCCGTGGAGACGCCCGCGAAGATGCCCTCCTCGCGCAGCAGGTCCCGCGTGCGGGTCACCGCGTCCGCCGAGCCCACCGAGTAGCGGGTCGTGAGGACCGAGGCGTCGTACAGCTCGGGGACGAAGCCCTCGTCGAGGTTGCGCAGGCCGTAGACGAGGTCGTCGTAACGGGGTTCCGCCGCGACGATCTTCACGCCCGGGACGTGCTCGCGCAGGTAGCGGCCGACGCCCATCAGCGTGCCCGTCGTGCCGAGCCCGGCCACGAAGTGGGTGATGGACGGCAGGTCCGCCAGGATCTCGGGGCCCGTCGTCGCGTAGTGGGCGCCCGCGTTGTCCGGGTTGCCGTACTGGTAGAGCATCACCCAGTCCGGGTGCTCGGCCGCCAGTTCCTTCGCCACCCGCACGGCGGTGTTCGAGCCGCCCGCCGCCGGTGACGAGATGATCTCGGCTCCCCACATCGCGAGAAGGTCCCGGCGCTCTTGCGAGGTGTTCTCCGGCATGACGCACACGATCCGGTAGCCCTTGAGCTTCGCGGCCATCGCGAGCGAGATGCCCGTGTTGCCGGAGGTGGGTTCCAGGATGGTGCAGCCGGGGAAGAGGCGGCCGTCCTTCTCCGCCTGCTCGACCATGTGGAGCGCGGGGCGGTCCTTGATCGAGCCGGTCGGGTTGCGGTCTTCCAGCTTGGCCCAGATGCGGACGTCCGCCGAGGGCGACAGTCGCGGCAGGCGGACCAGCGGGGTGTTGCCGACCGCCGCGAGCGCGGAGTCGTAGCGCATTACTTCGAGCCGCCGGCCACGGCCGGGAGGATGGTGACGCTGTCGCCGTCCTTCAGGGCGGTGGAGATGCCGTCGAGGAAGCGGACGTCCTCGTCGTTGAGGTAGACGTTCACGAAGCGGCGCAGCTGGCCGCCGTCGACGATGCGCTCCTCGATGCCCTTGTGACGGGTCTCCAGGTCGGCGAGGAGGTCGGCGAGGGTCGCGCCTTCACCCGTCACGGCCTTCTCGCCGTCGGTGTAGGTGCGGAGGATGGTGGGGATGCGGACCTCGATGGCCATGGCAGCGTGCTCCAGTGTCGGGAGGGCGTGAAGGAAGGTTCGGGCGCGCGGCTCTTGCGCCCCCGCGCGAGGGGCCGGTGTGCTCAGGCGGCAGGACAGATGGCGCTGGCGAGGCGGCACAGGTCGACGTGCAGCCGCGCCACGAGCAGCAGCCTGCCGGGCGTCTCGATGATCACGTCGTGGGAAACCATGCGGTCATGTTAACGATTCCCGGTCCCCCGTTTGGAGTGTGATCCCGCATCGTGGACCACATCCGCTCGCATACTGGTCAGTAGCCGGTCACGACCTGCACTTCTTCCTCCGTGACCACTCCGTCGACGATCCGGTAGGAGCGGAACTGGAACGCACCGAGGCCGTCCTGGTCGGCCGTGGAGACCAGGACGTAGTGCGCGCCGGGCTCGTTCGCGTACGTGAGGTCGGTGCGCGAGGGGTACGCCTCGGTCGCGGTGTGCGAGTGGTAGACGATCACCGGCTCCTCGTCGCGGTCGTCCATCTCGCGGTAGAGCTTCAGCAGGTCCTTGGAGTCGAACTCGTAGAACGTGGGCGAGCGGGCCGCGTTGAGCATCGGCACGAACCGCTCGGGCCGGCCGGTGCCCGCCGGGCCGGCCACGACGCCGCACGCCTCGTCGGGGTGGTCCTTGCGGGCGTGCTCGACGATCCGGTCGTACAGGTCCTGGGTCAGGGTCAGCATGAGCGACAGGATAAGCAGACGGGCCCTCCCGTACCGAGGAGCGGTACGGGAGGGCCCGAATGATGGACAGGGTGCCCGCCGGGGCGTGGTTCCCGGCCGTGGCAGGCGGCCGGGACTCACGGTCGGAGGGGCGGGCGGCTAGGCCGACCGAGAGGCCTTGCCGGCCTCGTCGAGGGCCTCGCCGCGGGCGTTGCGCTGCTTGAGGACCAGGTAGGACACGCCGAGGATCAGACCCCACAGCGGCGCGCAGTACAGGGAGACGCGGGAGTCCTTGTCGACGCCCATCATCACGATGACCATGCCGATGAACAGCAGGGCGAACCAGCTGGTCCAGGGGGCGCCGGGGGCGCGGAACGCGGACTGCGGCAGCTCGCCGCGGTCGGCCTTGGCGCGGTAGCGGATCTGGCAGACCAGGATCATGATCCAGGCCCACATGCCGGAGATGGTGGCGAAGGAGACGACGTAGTCGAAGGCCTTGCCCGGGGCGACGTAGTTGATCCAGACGCCCACCAGCATCAGCGCGGCGGAGAAGGTGGTGCCGACCAGCGGGGTGCCGCTCTTGGTGAGCTTGGTGAAGAACTTCGGGCCCTGGCCGTTGAGCGCGAGGTCGCGCAGCATGCGGCCGGTGGAGTACATGCCCGAGTTGCAGGAGGACAGCGCGGCGGTGAGGACGACGAAGTTGACGATCGCGGCGCCGACGCCGAGGCCCATCTTCTCGAAGGCCAGCACGAAGGGGCTCTCGCCCGCCTTGAAGTTCGACCACGGGATGACCGACATGATCATGATGAGCGCGCCGACGTAGAAGACGGCGATGCGCCACGGCACGGTGTTGATGGCCTTGGGCAGGGTCTTCGCGGGGTCCTTGGACTCGCCTGCGGTGACGCCGACCAGCTCGACCGCGAGGAAGGCGAACATCACGATCTGCAGGGTCATCAGCGTCTCGCCGATGCCGTTGGGGAAGAAGCCGCGGTCGCTCCACAGGTTGGAGACGGAAGCCGTGGCGGCGGCGTCGGAGAAGCCGATGGTGAGGATGCCGGCGCAGATCAGGATCATGCCGACGATGGCGGTGACCTTGACCATCGAGAACCAGAACTCGAGCTCGCCGAAGAGCTTCACGGAGATCAGGTTGGCGACGTAGAGGATGACGGTGAAGATCAGCGCGTACGCCCACTGCGGGAAGCTGTCGTGGGTCCAGTACGACATGTACTGCGCGGCCGCCGTCACCTCGGTGATACCGGTGACCACCCAGAAGAGCCAGTACGTCCAGCCGGTCACGTACCCCCAGAACGGGCCCAGGAACTCGCGGGCGTAGTCCGAGAAGGAACCGGAGACGGGGCGGTACATGAGCAGCTCGCCCAGGGCCCGCATGATGAAGAAGATGACCAGGCCGGCGATCGCGTAGGCCAGGATCAGGCTCGGTCCCGCCTTGGAGATCGCCTTGCCGGCGCCCAGGAACAGGCCGGTGCCGATGGCGCCGCCGATCGCGATCATCTGGATCTGGCGGGCGCCGAGCGCGCGGTGGTACCCCTCGCCCTCGCCCTGCGCGCCCTCGTCGGGCGTCCTGTCGTGCTGCTCGACCTGTACGGAGGTCATGTCTTGGTGCGCCTTTCTCCACGCCGACCCGCGCCTTGACTGGCTGCGGATCGGGTCCTCGATCCCCCCGGATACGGATGGAGTTGCACGCCGGCGATCAGCCGGTTCAAGCGGGCCGGGGGACATGGGTGGCGTCCCGTCGGCGGTCGTGAAGATTTATCACGTGCTTACGGGTGATCAAGGGGCGGAAGTGTGACGCGGGGCATAAAAAAATCGGGACACAGGCCCCGAAGGAGATCAGATCACCGCATGGCGGTGATCTGATCGTTATCCGGATTTGAGCGTCCGCTGAGCGAACGATGAGTGGCTAAAGGGTTTCGATGAGCGTTTCCTGGAGTCCGCCGAGCCAGAGGTACGCCATCACCATCGGCTTGCGCGGATCGTCGTCCGGGAGCCGGAACAGCACGGCGCTCTCGTCGTCCTCGGTGATGTCCAGGCGCGCCGCGATGGTGAGCCGCAGGTCGTTGAGGGCGCCGAGCCAGCGCAGCCGCGGCTCGCCGGTCAGCTCCAGCAGCGCCGCCTCGTCGTCGGCCGGGGTGAGCCCGTCGAGGCTGCGTACGACGGCCAGCGCGTCTTCCCGCTTGCGGGTGCGCAGGTCGTTCTCGGTGAAGCGGCGGAACTCCGCCGAGCGCTTGCGCAGCTCTTCCGGGTCGTCCGCGGGGCCCGCGGACGGGCCTCCGTAGGCGTCGGGGAAGAGCCGGGCCAGCGCCGGGTCGGAGGGCGGTTCGGTGGGGCCGTCGGAGGCGAACAGCACGGCCAGCGGGTCGGCGTCCGCGGCGGGCTCCGGTTCGCCCGGGCCGATCAGCTCCAGCAGCTGCACGGCGAGGGAGCGCAGGATGGAGATCTCGATGTCGTCGAGCGCGATGGCGGCTCCGCCGCCCTTCAGGGGTTCGAACACGCCGCCCATCAGAAGCGGTCCTGCGAGAGGGTCGCCCAGAGCCCGTAGCCGTGCATCGCCTGCACGTCGCGCTCCATCTCCTCGCGGGTGCCGCTGGAGACGACCGCCCTGCCCTTGTGGTGGACGTCCATCATCAGCTTGGTCGCCTTGTCCTTCGGATAGCCGAAGTACGCCTGGAACACGTACGTCACGTAGCTCATGAGGTTGACCGGGTCGTTGTGCACCAGGGTCACCCAGGGGACGTCGGGTTCGGGGACCGCGAAGGTCTCTTCGGCGGATTCGGTGCGTTCGATCTCAATGGGAGCAACACTCACTTGTCCCATGCTGCCACTGTGGAGGGCCCGTCGCACAAACGGGCCCCTACATCTCGTCACTTTGACGAGATGTGCGCTAGCATCCGTGACATGAACCCTGCGGACCTGGGCCTGCCGGTGGACGTGCCGTCGACAGCGCTCTTCACGGACCATTACGAGCTCACGATGCTGCAGGCCGCCCTGGCCAACGGCACGGCGGACCGGCGCTCGGTCTTCGAGGTCTTCACCCGGCGGCTGCCCGAGGGGCGGCGCTACGGGGTCGTCGCGGGCACCGGGCGCGTCCTCGACGCGGTGGAGAACTTCCGCTTCGACAGCGCGGTGCTGGAGTTCCTGCGGGAGCGGGCCGTCGTCGACATGCGGACGCTGGACTGGCTGGCGTCGTACCGCTTCTCGGGTGACATCTGGGGCTACCCGGAGGGGGAGGTCTACTTCCCCGGTTCGCCCCTGTTGCGGGTCGAGGGCAGCTTCGCCGAGTGCGTGCTGCTGGAGACCGTGATCCTGTCGATCCTCAACCACGACTCCGCCATCGCGGCCGCCGCCTCCCGGATGGCCTCCGCCGCCGGCGGGCGGCCGCTGATCGAGATGGGCGCCCGGCGCACGCACGAACTGGCCGCCGTGGCGGCCTCGCGGGCCGCGTACGTGGGCGGCTTCACCTCCACCTCCGACCTCGCGGCCGGGTTCCGGTACGGGATCCCTACGGTCGGCACCAGCGCGCACGCCTTCACCCTCGTGCACGACAGCGAGCGGGACGCCTTCACCGCGCAGGTGGCCTCGCTGGGCCGCGGCACCACCCTCCTGGTGGACACGTACGACGTGGCCGAGGCGGTCCGGACCGCCGTGGAGGTGGCGGGCACCGACCTGGGCGCCGTCCGGATCGACTCCGGGGACCTGCTGCTGGTGGCCCACCGGGTGCGGCAGCAGCTGGACGAGCTGGGGGCGGTGAACACGCGGATCGTGGTCACCTCGGACCTGGACGAGTACGCCATCGCCTCGCTGGCGGCGGCGCCGGTGGACGCGTACGGGGTCGGCACCCAGCTGGTGACGGGCAGCGGGCACCCGACGTGCTCGATGGTCTACAAGCTGGTCGCGCGGGCGGTGTCCGCCGACCCGAAGGCGGCGCTGGCGCCGGTGGCGAAGAGGTCCACGGGCGGCAAGACCTCCATCGGCGGGCGCAAGTGGGCGGCCCGGCGGGTGGACGCGGACGGGATCGCCGAGGCGGAGGTCATCGGCACCGGGCCGGTGCCGGCCGCGCTGGCCGACCACCAGCTGCTGACCCAGCTCGTCAAGGCGGGCGAGGTGGTGGCCCGCGAGCCCCTGGAGGCGGCCCGCGACCGCCACCGCGCGGCCCGCGCCGCCCTTCCCCTCTCGGCGACCCAGCTCTCCCGCGGCGAGGCCGTGCTCCCGACGGAGTACGTCTAGGACCCGGGGCCGGGCTCCTGGGGCTCCGCCCCAGAC
>NZ_JBHWBP010000415.1:0-2950 GCF_042735575.1 Streptomyces sp. NPDC059564
CCCGCCCCCGTGTCCACCCCGCCCTCCCCCCTCCCCACCCCCCCCCCCCGCGCCTGTCCTCGCGGCCGGCGGGCTCGCCCCCCGGCAGCGGCGCCGCGCCTACTCGTCGTCCGGCAGGGCGTCGGCAGGATCGAACGCCTCGTCGAGGGACTTCATCAGCCGGTCCCGTTCCACCTCGTCCAGCGGTACCGGCGCCACATCGGTGGCGTCGGCGAGCCGCCGGAAGCCGCCCCGCCGCTGCAGCCGCCCGCTGAGCCGGACCGGCAGTCCCACCAGGTGGGCGTGGCCGGCGATCCGGTACGCCTCCTCGTCGAGCGCGGCCCGTACGTACGGGACCTCCGCGCCCGCCAGCACCCGCAGCCGGACGGTCCCCCCGCCGCCCGCCGCGGAGCGCCGCATCCGGACCACGGCCCCGGCGAGCCGTACGGGGACGGCCGGCTCCTCCCGGGTGTAGCGGGCGGCGGCCTCCCGCAGCACCGGCAGGTCGCCGGGCGAGAACTCCACCGGCTCGGGCCGCGCCGCGCACCCGGCGGGGACCCCGGCCGCCGGTGACCAGGCCAGCGTGATCCGGGCCCCTTCCGAACCCCGTACGAGGGCGATCAGCGCGTCGGCGAGCTCCCGGCTGACCCCCGCGGCCACGGCGGTGTCGAAGGCCTCCATCCCGCCGGTGGCGCGCTGGTAGTCCACCGCCTCCCGGGCCGCGTGCAGGGCGTGGTGCAGCCGCGCGACCGTGCCCCGGCCGCCGTCCACGGGAACGTACGCGGCGAGCCGGCGCCCGCCCGGCGAGGGCCCGACCAGCACCCCGTCCAGCACGCGTTCGGCCTGGGCGCGGTGGCGGGCGCCGTAGTACCCGGCGCGGGCGCGCTCGGCGAGGGCTCCGGCCAGCAGCAGTCGGCGGGCCGCCGAGCGCAGCTGTTCCTGCACGGTCCAGGCGGCCTCGCCCTGGTATCCGTACGGCCCCTCGGGGATCTCGCGCTCCCAGCGGATCTCGTCGCTGGGCACGCTCAGCCCGAACAGCACCTCCCGCGCGGAGGGCAGCCCGCTGTGCGAGAGGGCGGTCAGCGCCTCCTCCAGCAGGTCCGCGCAGTCGGGGAAGGCGCGGCTCTCGGGGACGAGCAGGCTGGTCCCGGCCCGGCCCGGCGGGGTCCAGCGCCCGTACCGGCCCGCCGCGCCGCCGCGCCGCAGCCACCCGTGCCGGTGCAGCAGGGCGCCGAGGACCTGCGGATCGACGTGCGCGGGATCGGGCGTGCCCGGGGTGAACTCCGGGGACGGCAGCGGTTCGAGGTGCGGCGAGTTCCGGTTCATCAGGGTGTCCCTCCCGACCCGACCCGGGTCATGATCTCGCACAGGGCCCGGTCGTCGAAGATCCGCGCGGTCGGGATCCGTACGGTGGTCCGGCGCCGGCCGGTCACGGGGTGTCCGGCGAGGTTGGTCCAGTAGCAGCAGTGCCTCAGGTCGAGCCGGTCGTGCCCGGCGCTCAGCCACTCCTCCCGCTCCCGCGGTACGAGCATCACGACGAGGATCTTGTGGACGGCTACCGGGGTCCGCGCCAGCTTCACCAGGTGCTCGTTGTCGAGCGTGAAGCCGAAGCTGGCCCCGGGCGGCCGGGGTGGTACCTGGTACGTCGCCTTCAGCTGCACCTTGACGGTCACCTCGTCGTCGACGACGTGCTCCGGCGCGCCGTGGCTGACGTGCCAGTCGATGCCGTTGTCCGGGAAGGGCTGGGAGAGCGAGCAGCCGGCCGCGGCGGCGACGGCGTGCAGGTATCCCACCTGAAGGGTCTCCATGCAGGCGGTGGTGGCGAGTGTGCCGCGCAGCGGTCCGGTCCGCGGATCGGTCTGTCCTTGCAGCAACCCGCCCGGTTCGGGCTGTGCGAGCGCCATGGCCGGCTCCCCATGCCTTCCGGGCTCTGCCGTGAGCGGATGCGGGGTGACGACCGGTCATGCGTGCGACCCCCCAGGGGAGTTGTCTCCGATCCCGGGTGCCCGCAAACGGCGTACGGGGCAAACGGCCCGGGTATCACCGCTTCGGCAAGGTGGCCCGTTCCGCGGCAGCAGCGCCCGGGTTCGCCCCATCTGCCGATCGGGGACGAGGAGTTCGCCATGACACGCTGGTACGAGGGCCCGCTGGCCGCATTCGACACGGAGACCACCGGGGTGGACGTCGAGCAGGACCGGATCGTGTCCGCCGCGCTCGTCGTGCAGGAGTGCGCGGGCGGCCGGGTCCGCTCCACCCGCTGGCTGGTCAACCCCGGCATCCCGGTGCCCCCGGGAGCCACGGAAGTGCACGGTCTGACCGATGAGCACCTCCAGCGCCACGGCCGCTGGCCGGCGCCGGTGGTGGAGGAGATAGCCCGCGCGCTCGGTGAGCAGCAGGTGGCGGGACGGCCGGTGGTGGTGATGAACGCGCCGTTCGATCTGACGCTGCTGGACCGGGAGTTGCGCCGGCACCGGGCGTCGACGCTGGCGCGGTACCTGGACAACCGGCCGCTGACGGTGCTGGATCCGCGGGTGCTGGACAAGCACCTGGACCGCTACCGCAAGGGCCGCCGGACGCTGACGGACCTGTGCGCGCACTACGGCGTGGAGCTGGAGGGAGCGCACGAGGCCACGGCGGACGCCATGGCCTCGCTGGAGCTGGTGCGGGCGGTCGGGCGCAGGTTCGCGGCGCGGCTGGAGCGGCTGACCCCGGCGGAGCTGCACGCGCTCCAGGCGGTGTGGCACGCGGCGCAGGCGCGGGGCCTCCAGGCGTGGTTCACCCGGCAGGGCACCCCGGAGGCGGTGGACCCGCACTGGCCGCTGCGTCCGGAGGTGCAGCAGGCGGCGTAGCGGCGGCGCGAGGGCGCCGCGCGCGGGCGCCGGATATGCGGAAGGGCGGGGCCGCGTGAGAAGGACCGCCCAGTGACCGGGGGGGGTAAAGTGGTGGATACCAAGAAACCCAGTGTATATTA
>NZ_JBHWBP010000415.1:2960-6290 GCF_042735575.1 Streptomyces sp. NPDC059564
GCGCCGGATATGCGGAAGGCCGGTCCGTCATCAGACGGACCGGCCTGTCCCGGTGGGCGATACTGGGATCGAACCAGTGACCCCTTCGGTGTGAACGAAGTGCTCTCCCGCTGAGCTAATCGCCCGGGAACGGACTGAACAATACAAGAGCCCCGGGGTCTGTTCAAACCGCTTCCCGCCCGGCCGCCAGCCGGGCCTCGAGGGCGCGGTGCCCGGCGCGCATCATCAGGGCGTGGTTGAGCCGGAACAGCGGCCGCCCGGCGAGGGCGAACCGCCGCAGCAGGGGCGCCCGTACCTCGGCCTCCTGCTCGTACACGGCCCGCGCGCCCGGCCGTCCGGCGCCGCGCGGGCGTACGGTCCACCGCACCCAGCCCTCGATGTCCCCGCGCAGGGCCGCCTCCAGGACGCCCCGGCGGGGATCGCGGAGCAGGCCGGTGACGGTGACGTGGATCCCGTACGGGAGGACGGAGCGGATCAGGGCGGTGCCGCTCCGCTCGTCGACGGCTTCGACCCGGCGGACCTGGGGCCACCACTCGGGGTAGCCGCCGGGGTCCTCCAGCCGTGCGTACACGAGGGCGGGCGGGACGTCGAAGTCCCACACGCTGCGGAAGCGGTAGTGCGTCCAGCGCGGCATGCCCCCAGTCTGGCGCGCCGGGAGGGGCCGCGTCCGGCGATCGGGGTTTTGCGGCCGGGGGTACTCAGCGCCGATCTGAGTACGCACGCCCATGTCCTGAGGGGGTGACGGGCGCCACACTCCGGCTATGGACAACCCCCTTCCGCCCGCCGGAGAGCTGGCGCTCATCGACCGCGAGCTGGCCCGACTGGACGCCCGGCGCGGGTACTTGCTGGCCCGTCGGGCGTGGCTGGTGGGGCTGCTGTCGCAGTCCGCACCGGCGTCCGCGGCGCCCGCTCCGGCCGCGCGCGGCGGCGGTCCTGCGCCGAGCGCGCAGACCGTGCTGCTGACGCTGGGCGCGGTGCTGCTCGCGGTGGCCGCGCTCGCCTTCACCCTGGTCAGCTGGGGCTCCCTGGGCATCGGGGGCCGCTCGGCGGTGCTGGCCGTGCTGACGGCGGCGGCGCTGGCGGCCCCCGCCGGGCTGCTGCGGCGCGGACTGCGGTCGACGGCCGAGTCGGTCGCGGGGGTGGGGCTGCTGCTGACGGTGCTGGACGCGTACGCCCTGCACGCGGTGGGGCTGCCCGGCACCGACGGCGGGGTGTACGCGGTGTGGGCGGCCGCGGCGCTGGCGGCGCTCTGGGCGGGCTACGGGGCCGCGCTGGGCCGGCTGCGGCTGCCGCTGGTCTCGGCGGTGCTGGCGGCTCAGCTGCCGTTGCCGCTGGCGGCGGCCGTCACGGGGGCGGACCCGCTGGAGTGCGGCTGGGCGCTGCTGGCGACGGCCGCGCTGGACGCGGCGCTGGCGGTCGCGGTGGCCCGGCGGGCGGTACGGGTTGCCGCGTGGACGGCGTCGGGCGCGCTGGGCGGGGCCGCCCTGGCGGTGGGGCTGGCGCTGTCCCTCGACGCGCCCGGGGCCGCCGGTCCGGCGGGGCTGCTGGCGGCGGGGGCCCTGCTGGGCGTGGCGGTGGCCGCGCGCGAGCCGCGGGCTTCGGCGGCCGCCCTGGTGGGGGGGCTGGCGGGGATATCGGCGGTCGGGGCCCTGGTACCGGCCGGCGCGGGTTCCGGCTGGGGGGTCGCGGTCCGGGCGGCGACGGCCCTCGCCCTGCTGGCGGCGGCGGGAGGGCCGGCGCCGGCTCGCCGGGCGGCGGCGACGCCCGGCCCGCGGGCGGCCTCAGGGGTGGTCACGGCGGGCCGGACGGTGGCGCCGGGACCGGCGGCCGCGCCGGATCAGGTGGCCGCGCCGGGTCCGGCGGCCGGGGTGCCCGGGCCGGTGCGGCGGGGGCTGCTGCGGGCCGGGGCGGGGGTGGCCGTGCTGGGGGCGCTGGCGGGGCTGCCCGCGGTGGCGGTGGTGCTCGCGTCCCGGCTCGGGGTGCTGGACGAGGTGTGGGCGGCGACGACCCCGCGCCCGGCCGGGTACCTGCCCGGTCCGGCGCTGGCGGTGACGCTGCTGCTCGCGGCGGCGGCGCTCGCGTGGCCGGCCGGGGTACTGCCGCGCCGGGAGTCGCGGGTGGCTGCGGTGGTGTGCGCCGGGGCGGGGCTGTTCGCGGCGCCGGTGCTGGCGGGGCTGCCGGTGGCGGCGGCGCTCGGGGCGCAGCTGGCGGTGACGGCGGCGGCCGGGGTCCTGGCGCTGCGGGCTCCCGCCCGGGCCGTGGCCTTCGCCGCCGGGGGGTGTGCGGCGGCCGGGGCCCTGAACGTGTCCCTGGCCGCCCTGGACGGCCGCCTGGCCACCTTCGCGGTGTTCGGGCTGCTGGGCACCGGCTGCGCGCTGGGAGCGGCGTACGGGGCCGCCTCGCCGCCGGTGCGGGGCGGGGCGGCGGTGGGGGCCGTCTCGTGCGCGGCGGCGACCGCGGTGGCGCTGGGCGCGCTGGCGGGGCTGGCCGCGCCCTGGCAGGGGGTGGCCGCCCTGGCGGTCCCGGCGGCCGTGGTGGCGCTCGCGCCCCGGCTGGGCCCGGTACGGGTGCCCGCGGAGGCCGCCGCGGCCGCAGCCGGGGTGCTGGCCGTGGTGCCGGCGGCCGGGGATCCCCCGGTGCTGGCGCTGGTGCTCGCGCTGGACGGGGTGCTCTGCGCGGCGGCGGCCCTGCGGGCGGACCGCCGGGCGCTGGGCTGGGCCGCCGGGGCGCTGGCCGTGGCGGCGGCGTGGGTCCGGCTGGGCGCGTCGGGGGTGGTGGCGCCGGAGGCGTACACCCTGCCGGTGTCGGTGCTCGCGCTGGCGGTGGGCGGGCTGCGCCGCCGCCGGGACCGGCGGGCCTCGTCCTGGGTCGCGTACGGTCCGGGGCTGGCGGCGACCCTGCTGCCGAGCCTGTTCGCCGCCTGGGGCGACGCCCACTGGGTGCGCCCGCTCCTGCTGGGCCTGGCCTCGCTGGCGCTCACCCTGGCCGGGGCGCGCCGCAGGCTGCGGGCGCCGCTGCTGCTGGGCGGCGCGACCCTGGCGGCGGTGGCCCTGCACGAGCTGGCCCCGTACGTGGTCCAGGTGGTCGGGGTGCTGCCGCGCTGGCTCCCGCCGGCGCTGGCGGGCCTGCTGCTGCTGGCGGTGGGGGCGACGTATGAGAAGCGGCTGCGCGACGCCCGCCGCCTGCGGGAGGCCCTCGGCAGGCTCGATTGAGACCCGGGTACGACAGAGGCCCGGAGACTCTTTCGAGTCTCCGGGCCTCTGCTCCGGGTGGGCGATACTGGGTTCGAACCAGTGACCCCTTCGGTGTGAACGAAGTGCTCTCCCACTG
>NZ_JBHWBP010000416.1:0-6268 GCF_042735575.1 Streptomyces sp. NPDC059564
AACCACTACGCCGCCCACCTCCAGCCCCGCCGGCGTTTGAGGCGCCGGGGTCCGGGGGCGGAGTCGGCGGCGGCGGACCCACCCGACGGCCCGGCCAGGGCAGCGGCAAAATGGACACCGACCCCCACCCTCCCAGGAGCCCCGCCGTGAGCCACCCCCCGCGGTCCGACGACACCCGCACCCTGGCCACCGTCATGCACGCGGCGTTCTTCCTGCTCCTCGGCGCCTCCCTGGCCCGCTTCCTCCTCCGCCACCCCGGCGAACCCCGCACCCCCTGGGTCATCGCCCTCAGCGTCGCACTGGCCCTGCTCTACGTCCTCGGCCCCGCCGTCGGCGCCACCCGTACGCCCCCCACGCCCACACCCACCCCCGCCACCCTCCGCCGCAGACTCTGGCTCGGCCTCGTCGTCGCCACCTGGGTCGTCCTCGTCCTCCTCGCCCCGAGCTTCGCCTGGTGCGCCGTCCCCCTCTTCTTCACCGCCCTGCGCACCCTCCCCCCGCGCGCCGCCGTGGTCCTCGTCGCCCTGCTCACCGTCTTCGTCGTCGCCGCCCAGCTCAGGCTCGCCACCGACTTCGACCCGAACCTCCTCCTCGCCCCGCCCGCCGTCGCCGCCCTGGCCACCGCCGTCTTCGTCCACATGGAACGCCAGGCCCAGGAACAGCGCGCCCTGATCGACGACCTGATCCGCACACGCCGGGAACTCGCCGCCACCGAACGCCGCGAAGGCACCCTCTCCGAACGGCAGCGGCTGTCCATGGAGATCCACGACACCCTGGCCCAGCACCTGTCCAGCCAGCAGATGCTGCTCCAGGCCGCGGACCGCACCTGGGAGAGCGACCCGGACACCGCCCGCGCGCACGTCCGTACCGCCACCGGCATCGCCGCCCGCGGCCTCGCCGAGGCACGCCGGCTCGTACACGACCTGGCCCCGCCCGAGCTGGAGAACGGCGCGGGCCTCCCCGACGCGCTCCGCGCCCTGGACGCGGGCCCGGACATCGAGGTCCGCTTCCACCTGGAGGGCACCCCCACCACCCTCCCGGACCGCACCGAATCCGCCCTCCTGCGCATCGCGCAGGGCGCCCTGGCCAACGTCCGCGAGCACTCGGGCGCCCGTACGGCCGCGCTGACCCTCAGCTTCCTCGGCGACCAGGTCGTCCTGGACGTCGCGGACGACGGCGACGGCTTCACCGAACCCCGCACCACCGCCGAACGCGGCCACGGCCTCCCGGCGATGCGCGCCCGCGTGCGCCAGCTCGGCGGAACCCTCACGATCGAATCCACCCCGGGCGAGGGCACCGTGCTCTCGGCCGCGATCCCCCTGGAGCCCACGGGATGACGACGATCCTCCTCTGCGACGACCACGTGGTGGTGCGCGCGGGACTCCTCGCGCTCCTCGGCAGCGAGCCGGACATCGAGGTGCTCGGCGAGGCCGGCAGCGGCGAGGAAGCGGTCGCGCTGGCCGCGAAGCTCCGCCCCGACGTGGTCCTGATGGACCTCCAGCTGGGCGAGGGCATCGACGGCGTCGAGGCCACCCGCCGCATCACCGCCCTCCCGAAGCCGCCGCACGTCCTGGTCCTCACCACGTACGACACCGACGCCGACATCACCCGGGCCATCGGCGCGGGCGCGACCGGCTACCTCCTCAAGGCGGAACGCCCCGAGGAACTCTTCGCCGCCATCCACTCGGCGGCGGCGGGGCGCACCACCCTCTCCCCGCCGGTCGCCAGCCGGGTCATGGCCCACATGCGGGGCACCCGCCCCACGCTCACGGACCGCGAACTGGACATCCTGGGCCAGCTGGCCCGCGGCCTCGGCAACCGCGACATCGCCCGCGCCCTGTTCATCAGCGAAGCCACGGTCAAAACCCACCTGGGCCGCATCTACGACAAACTCGGCGTAGACACCCGCGCGGGCGCAGTAGCGGTAGCCAAGGAACAACGCCTCCTCCCGTCCTGAACACCACCAAATCCAGCGCCGCCCAGCCAAACCCAGCGCCGCCCGCTAAATCCCGCGCCGCCCGGCCAAAATCCAGCCCCGCCAGGGGGCACCTCCCAGCGGTAGCTGGGGGAGTTCGAGGCGCGGGGGTCCTGGGCGGAGCCCCCGGCAACGGCGCCGCGCGCGAACGGGATCCGGACACCCACGCCCGCTCTTCGGACAACCCGACCCGAGTTCCTGTCAGAGCCCTGCCAAACCCCCCACCCCCAATGGCACGCTCCTCGCGCCACCCCCACCCGCGAAGGAGCCCCGGTGCCCCACCCCACCCGCCTCGCCACCGCCGCCCTCCTGCTCGGCGCCACCCTCGCCGCCCTCCCGGCCGGCACGGCCACCGCAACCCCCACCCCACGAACAACCGCCACCGGCACCGGCCTCAGCCAGTACTCCGGCACCGTCCCCCTCGGCACCACCCCCTCCGGCACCACGTACCAACTCCGCGACCCCGCCCGCGGCAACCAACGCACCCTCGACGCCCTCAACCAGACCACCGGCCCCGGAGTCCTCTTCACCGACGCCGACAACACCTGGGGCACCGGCGACCCCGCCAACCGCCAGACCGCCGCCGTCGACGTCCACTACGCCACCGCCGTGACCTGGGACTTCTACCGCGCCGCCTTCAACCGCAACGGCGTACGCGGCGACGGCACCGGCACCACCTCCCGCGTCCACTACGGCAACCGCTACGGCAACGCCTTCTGGAGCGACAGCTGCGCCTGCGTCTCGTACGGCGACGGCACCACCCCCGGCCGCCCCCCGACCTCCCTCGACGTCGTCGGCCACGAACTCGCCCACGGCCTGACCTCCTCCACCGCCGGCCTCCTCGCCGGCGGCGAACCCGGCGGCCTGAACGAAGGCACCTCCGACATCCTCGCCACCGCCGGCGAGTTCTACGCCGAGAACAAGGCCGACCCCGGCGACTACCTCCTCGGCGAGCGCGTCTTCGACGGCCCGCCCCGCCGCATGGACCGCCCCAGCGCGGACGGCGTCTCCCGCGACTACTGGTCCGCCGACCTCGGCACCCTCGACCCCCACGCCTCCTCCGGCCCCGCCCGCCACTTCTACTACCTGCTCTCCGAAGGCAGCGGCCCCAAGGTGATCAACGGAGTCGCCTACGACTCCCCCACCTACGACGGCTCCAAGCTCCTCGGCATCGGCCGCGACAAGGCCACCCTGATCTGGTACCGGGCCCTGACCCTCCACATGCGGTCCACCACCAACTACGCCGCCGCCCGCACCGCCACCCTCCAGTCCGCCATCGAGCTCTACGGCGCCTCCAGCCCCGAGGCCACCCGCGTCGCCGCCGCCTGGAAAGCCGTCAACGTCGGCTGACCCGACGCCCCCGGCGCCGGGAGGGGCGCACCCGTGACACCATCAAGGACGTGCTCGACATCGGCTACTCCCTCTCCCGGCGCTTCCCGGACCCCCCGCAGACCGACTACCGCTCCGCGGACGTCCGTACCCTGCGGCACGACCTCTTCTGCGGCGACGTCTACCTCGCCGACACCGACAAGGACCGGGAAGTATCCACAGCCTGGGGATGGGTCCCCGTCCTCGACTTCGCCTGGGCCCTGTGCGACATCGTCGAACAGCTCGACCAGGACCCCCGCGGCAGCCGCTCCGCCAACCGCCAGTACGCCGAACTCGACTTCACCGAGTCCGCCGACCGCATGCTCTTCGAACGCCGCTTCGGCTGGGTCGACATCGAAGCCGACTGGATGGCGGCCGAGGAGGAACCCATCACCTTCAGCCACCGCCTGCTGCGCCGCGAAGCCCGCGACTTCCTCCACGACCTGATCGCCGACCTCGTCGACATGCACGACGGCCTCGCCGACAACCCGGTCATCTGGACGCTCCAGTCCCGCTTCCCCCGCGTCCCCGCGTAGACGCCGCCTACCCCACCACCCGCACCCCCAGCTGCGCCGCCAGCGCCGGAGCCAGGTCGAACAGCTGCGCCGGACTGATCACCGCCCCGGCAAGGGCCTCCACCCCCCGCGCGATCCCCAGCTCGGAAGCCTCCCGCAGATCCACGTCCGTCATCCGCGCCCCCGTGAAGTCCACCCCCCGCACCACACACCCCCGGAACTCCACGCGCTCCAGCACCGCACCCGTGAAGTCCGGCTCCACCAGCACGCACCCCTCGAACACCACGTCCTTCAGCCGAGCCGTCCGCAGGTTCAGGTAATCGATCTTCCCGCCCCGTACGAGGACCCGCTCCAGCACCGCCCCGTGCAACTGCACCCCGCCCAGGCGCGCCTCCAGCAGCTCCACGTCCCGCAGCGAAGCCCCCGCCAGATCCGTCCCCACCCCCCGGACCCCCTCCAGCACCGAGTCCAGGATCCGCGCCTTCGCCAGCCCCGCCCCGTCCAGCGCACACCGGCGCAGCGCGCAGTCCATGAAGCGCGCCCCCACGCCCTCCTGCCCCGCCAGGTCGAGGTCCGCGAACTCCAGCCCGTCGTAATCCCCGTCCGGCTCCAGCCCGCCGCCCTCCCACGCCACGAGCCCCGGCAGCCGCACCTCCGCCCGCCGCGCCGCCTTCACCGTCTGCTTCTGCCCGTTTCGCGCCATCTCCCCATCCTGACCCACCCCACCGACAACGCCGGCAACACCGGCACGCCCACCCTTGACCTCAACCCCGCTTGAGGTCCCACCCTGTGCCCATGACCACCACCCCCGCCCCCGCTCCCGCCCCGGTCGGCCCCGCCGACATGCGCGCGATCCGCCTCCACGCCTTCGGCCCCGCCGAGAACCTCTCCTACGAGACCACCCCCCGCCCCGTCCCCGCCCCCGGCCAGGTCCGCATCGCCGTCGCCGCGGCCGGCGTCCACCTCCTCGACACCAGCCTCCGCAAAGGCGTCCAGGGACCCCCCGCGCCCCTCCCCGAACTCCCCACCACCCCCGGCCGCGAAGTCGCCGGCACCGTCGACGCCCTCGGCCCCGGCACCGACCCCGCCTGGCTCGGCCGCACCGTCGTCGCCCACCTCGGCTTCGCCCCCGGCGGCTACGCCGAATACGCCGTCACCGACGCAGAACGCCTCCACCCCGTCCCCGACGGCCTCGACCCCGCCCAGGCCGTCGCGATGATCGGCACCGGCCGCACCACCCTCGGCATCCTCCAGTTCGCCGACCTCGGCCCCGGCTCCACCGCCCTGATCACCGCCGCCGCCGGAGGCATCGGCACCCTGCTCGTCCAGTACGCCAAGAACGCCGGCGCCACCGTCATCGCCCTCGCCGGAGGACCCGCCAAAGCCGCCCTGGCCACCGCCAACGGCGCCGACCTCGCCCTCGACTACACCGCCGACGACTGGGCCGACACCATCCGCGCCCACCACCCCGACGGCGCCACCGTCCTCTTCGACTCCGTCGGCGCCACCACCGCCCGCACCGCCCTGGGCCTCCTCGCCCCCGGCGCCCGCCACCTCGTCTTCGGCTGGTCCGCCGGCCCCCTCACCCTCACCGACACCGAACGGGCCGCCCTCACCGCCCGCGGCATCACCACCCGCAACGTCCTCGGCCCCACCATGCTCGAAGCCGTCGGCGCCCCCGACCCCCTCCGCGTCCTGGAAACCCGCGCCCTCACCGAAGCCGCCACCGGCCGACTGCGCCCCGCCCTCCAGCGCTACCCCCTCGCCGACGCCGCAGCCGCCCACCACGCCCTCGAAACCCGCGCCACCACCGGCAAGGTCATCCTGGAGCCCTAGGCCCAGCCCGACGCCCGCCCCAACAACACCTCCGCCACCGCCACCTCGCGCTCCGGCAACTCCACCTCCCCCTCCTCCAGCTCCCACAGACAGTTCTGCACCACCCGCCCCAACGTCCACGCCCGCGCCCGCTCCCGGTCCAGCCCCATCACCTCCGTCAGCAGATCGAACCGCCACCGCACCTCCCCGACCCGGAACCCGTTCACCAGCGTCGGCAGCAACTCGAACCCCGGATCCCCCGACAACGGCTTCGGATCGATCGCCAGCCACGGCTCCCGCACCCCCGCCAGCACATTGCCGAAGTGCAGGTCCCAGTGCAGCAACCGGTCCCCCGGCTCCCCCACCACCTCCGCCAGCGCCGCCGCACAATCCCCCAGCAGCCGCCGCTCCCCCGCGTCCGCCAGCCGCCCCACCGCCCCCGGCACCCCCGCCAGCAACCCCGCCGCGACCTCCCCGAGCCCCCGCAACCCCACCCGCGCCCCCACCCCCCTCAGCCGCCCCCCCAACAGCCCCCCCCCCCCCCCCCCCCCCCCCCCCGCCCCCTCCCCGCCCACCCCCCCACCCCGCCCCCCCG
>NZ_JBHWBP010000417.1:0-6257 GCF_042735575.1 Streptomyces sp. NPDC059564
CACCCCGGGCACCGCGCCCGAGGTGACGCACGCCTTCGACACCTCGGGCGGTCCGGCGCTACCGCGCGGGTCATCGCTCGGCCCGCCCCGCCCGGATCCGGTGCGCTGAGGGGCACCTGCACGTGCGCTCGCCGACAACGCGCCCACCGGTTCGGCGCCTAGCGTCGGCCGGGCACGCCCGTCGAACCGCCGCCCCCCTGGAGTACCCATGGCTTCACCCGGCGTCGTCGAACTGTCCCGATGGCAGTTCGCGATCACCGCGATCTTCCACATGACCTTCCCCGCCCTCACCGTCGGACTCTCCGTGCTGCTCGCCGTCGTGTACACGGTCTACGCCCGCACCGGAAACCCCCTATACCTCCAGATCTTCCGGTTCTGGAAGAAGATCTTCGCCGTCGGCTTCGGTCTGGGCGTGGTGGCGGGCACGGTCATGACCTTCGAGTTCGGCCTGAACTGGGGCACGTACGCCCACGCGGTCGGCCCGGTCATCGGGGTCACCATCGGCATGGAGGTGATCACGGCCTTCTTCCTGGAGGCGGGCTTCATCGGCCTGATGCTGTACGGGGACGGGCGGATCCGCCCCCGGACCATGGCCCTGGCCAGCTGGATGGTCGCCTTCGGGACCCTGCTGTCCACCACCTGGATCCTGTCGGCCAACAGCTGGATGCAGGACCCGGTCGGCTACGAGAAGGTCGCGGGCCAGTTCCACGCCAAGGACTGGATGAGCGTCCTGTTCAACCCGGCCTTCGCCCACCGCTTCCCGCACATGCTGCTGGCCGTGCTGATCAGCTCCGCATGGTTCGTCGGCGGCATCTCCGCCTGGTACCTGGTGAAGAAACGCTCCTCCGCCCAGCCCATGGCCCGCCGCTGTCTGTCCATCGCCCTCGGGGTCCTCGGGGTCCTGATGCCGGTGCAGCTGTACGTGGGTGACGGCACCGCCGTCTTCATGGCACAGCACCAGCTGCCCAAGCTGGAGGCGTTCGAGGGCAACTGGAAGAGCGACAGCAACGGCTACAACCTGCTCGTCGTCCCCGACACCGACAACGGCGAGAACCGGCTGCGGGTCGCGATCCCCTACCTCGGCTCGGTCATCGCCCAGGACCTCAGCGGCCGGACGACCACGCCGGGACTGCTGCAGACCCCGCCCGACGAACGCCCCAACATGTGGACCGCCTTCTACGGCTTCCGCGCCATGTACTTCACCGCGCTGCTCATGTTCGCAACGGCCTTCGCGGGCGTCGTCCTGCGCCTGCGCCGGCGCCTGTACGACTCGCCGCGCTTCCTGCGGTGGATGGTGTGGATGACCCCGGCCGGG
This sequence comes from Streptomyces sp. NPDC059564, assembly GCF_042735575.1. Classification (NCBI taxonomy): domain Bacteria; kingdom Bacillati; phylum Actinomycetota; class Actinomycetes; order Kitasatosporales; family Streptomycetaceae; genus Streptomyces; species Streptomyces sp. NPDC059564. The sequence continues at coordinate 1,316 of NZ_JBHWBP010000417.1, forward strand.
ATCATCGCCATCACCGGCGGCTGGATCGTCGCCGAAACGGGCCGCCAGCCCTGGGTCGTCTACGGCCAGTTGCGCACCGCGGACGCGGTCTCCCACCTCGGCACACCCGAAGTCGCCGCCACGCTCGTCGGCTTCGTCCTGCTCTACGTCACCCTGCTGGCCGTCTGGGCCCGCTACATCGTCCGTACGGTCAAGGCCGGCCCCGAGACACTGCCCACCGGCCCCGCCTCGCCCGACGTCCCGGAGGCCCTCGTTGCTTGAGTACGCCGCTTACGGCCTGGCCCTCTTCTCACTCGGCATGTACGTCGTCCTCGACGGCTACGACCTCGGCGTGGGCATGCTCAGCCTGGCGGCGGGGCCCGAGCGCCGGCGGGAGTACGGCGAGATCGTCGCCACCGCGTGGGACGCGAACGAGAGCTGGCTCATCCTGGCCGGCGTGGCCCTCTGGGCCGGTCTGCCCGGCGCCTACGCCGTGCTGCTGCCCGGCGTCTACCTCCCGCTGATCGTCATGCTGGTCTCGATCATCCTGCGCGGACTCGGCCTGGAGATGCACAGTGCGGCCGGCCGCTACCGGCGCGGCTGGGCGCTGCTGTTCGGCGGGGCCTCGCTCGCGGCCGCCGTCTGCCAGGGCCTCGTCCTCGGCGCCGTGCTCCGCGGCCCGCGGCAGCGGGGCGGAGCCTTCGACGGAGGGGCGTTCGACTGGTTCAGCCCCTACGGCGTGCTCTGCGCCGCGGGCCTGGTCGTGGTCTACCTGCTGGCCGGGGCCGCCTGGCTGCAGGACAAGACCGAGAGGTGGTCGCGGCCGGGTCTCCGGCGCACCGGACGGTCCCTGCTGGTGGCCACCGTGGGCATGGCGCTCGTACTGGGCCTGCTGCTGCCGGGCGGCGAGGCGCAGCCGCTGCATCCGGGCCGACCGGTGCAAGCCGTGCTGCTCTGGCTCGCCGTGGGGGTCGCCGCGGTGGCCGGCGCCGTCGCCTGGTACGGCTTCGGCCGCCGTCCCGACTGGCGGCCCTTCGCGGCGGTGGCCACCATGACCGCCAGTGGGCTGCTGGGACTCGCCGCCCTCACCCTGCCGGTGGTCGTACCGCCCGGGCTGACCGTCCATCAGGCGGCGAGCCCGCATTCCTCGCTGGTCTTCCTGGTTCTCGGCGTCGGCCTGTGCATGCCGTTCGTCCTCGCCTACAACGTCTACGCGTGGCGGAGTTTCCGCGGCAAGTACGGCGATCCGGTGGAGAGCCCCTTACCGCCGCTGCCCGCCCGGGGCCGGGCGCTTCCGGCCACACCAACGTCCACCGGCGGGCCGCGGACGATGGTGCGACGCGCCCTGCTGACCGTGCTCGGCATCCTCGCCACCGCCCTTTCCCAGGACGTGTTCGGCGGAGTGTCCGACCTGATCGGGCCGATCGGCGTCACGGTGCTGGGCTGCGCCGCGCTGGCAGCCTGGATCGTCGGCGACCGCCGCGACGGCCGCGACGGATACTTCAACGCCGACCCCGGAGCGGAGACCACCCCGTGAGCGGCACCACCGTACTGCTGGACGAACTGGCCGCGGACCGGACCGACGATCCGGTGGCAGGCACGCTGAAGGGCTGGGCAGCGTACGCCCGGCCCGAGCTGCGCCGCGCGGGGATCCTGCGCGGCGCCGCCCAGTCGGGCACGGTGCTGTGGGCGGGCGGGCTGTCCTGGGGTGCGGAGCGCGGCCTGTCGGCACTGCACGGCGGGCTGCCCGTGACGGCCGTGGTGCCGCCCGCCCTGCTGACCGCGGCCGGCGTGGCCCTGCGGGCCGCACTGTTGGCCGCGGGCGATGCGGCGGCCGCTCGCGGCGCCCGCGTCGTACGGGAGACGCTGCGCCGCCGGATCATCGAGACGGCGCTGCCCTCACGCGGGCCGGCCCGCAGCGACCTGGACGACACCGCACCCGCACGGGCCGTCGACGGCGAGGTGGACCAGCTGACCGACTGGCTCACCGGGTACGTGCCCGCGCGGACGACCATGCTGCTCGGCAGTGGTCTCGTGCTGGCCGCCATCGCCTGCCGCAGCTGGTTCGTGGCGCTGCTCGTCCTGGCGGCCACCCCGTTGCTGCCGGTCAACCTGAAGGTCATCGGCCTGGGCACGCAGAACGCCGTCCGCGCCCAGCTGACCGGGATCCGCACCCATCAGGCCCGGCTGCTGGATCATCTGCGCGGGCTGCCCACCCTGGTCGGGCTCGGGGCGCACGACGAGGCGGCCCGCGTACTGGAGCGGGACGACCGGGAGGTCGCCCGGCGGACCGAGAAGGTGCTGCGGATCGCCTTCCTGTCGACCGCCTGGGTCGAACTGCTCATCACCGGCACCCTCGCCGTGGTGGCGACCTACTGCGGCCTGGTCCTGCTCGACTACCTGCACCTGCCCGTCGTCCCGGACCGCATGAGCCTGTCCGCGGCGCTGTTCGTACTCGTGTTGGTACCCGCCTACTTCGCCCCGGCCCGCGACCTGGCCGCGGGCTATCACGCCCGCGCCCAGGCCGCTGCTGCCGCCGAGCTGCTGCCCCCGGTTCTGGACGCGCCCGGGGACGCGGACCCGCCGTCGGGCCCGCCGCTCCGGGCGGCCCACGGCGCGTCGCCTCCCGGGGTGCGGCTGGACGCCGTGACGGTCCGGTACCCGGGGCGTGCGGCGCCCGCCCTGGACCACGTCAGCCTGTGGCTCGCTCCGGGCCGGTTCCTCGCCGTCACCGGGCCGAGCGGGGCGGGCAAGTCCACCCTGCTGGCCGCGGCGGCGGGTCTGTACGCCCCGCACGAGGGGCGCGCGCTGCACCTGTCGGACGGACGGGCCTCTCCCGCCGATCCCGGCCGGGTCTCATGGGTGGGCCAGCCGGCGCACCTGCTGCCCGGCACCCTGCGCGAGAACCTTCTGATGGCCCGCCCGACCGCGAGCGACGAGGATCTGCTGGGCGCCGCCGCCACCCTCGGCTTCGAGGACCTCCTGACCGCGCTGCCGCAGGGACTGGACACCCCGCTCGGCGAGCGCGGAACCGGTCTGTCCTCCGGCCAGTCCCAGCAACTGGCCCTCGTACGAGCCCTGTTGCGGGACGCGCCCCTGCTGTGCCTGGACGAACCCACCGCCCATCTCGACCCGGAGGCGGAGCGGCGGGTCCTGGGGGCGCTGCGGAGGCTGGCCCGCGACCGGACGGTCCTGCTCGCCACCCACAGTCCTGCGCTGCTGCCGCTGGCGGACCAGGTCATCACACTCGACCACGGGAGAGCCCGATGAACCGGCCAGGCGCCTGGCGTCTGCTGCGCACGGCGGCTCCGCGCCGCGCCCTGCTGACCGGCACCCTGCTGGCCGTCGCGGCCGAACTCGCCGGCGCCGCGCTCCTCGGCGTGTCCGGCTGGTTCCTGACGACCTGTGCCGTGGTCACCCTCCAGGCCAACACCACCTGGTCCTGGATGTATCCCTCGGGCGCCGTGCGGGCGCTGGCCCTGTCCCGCACCGGGCTTCGCTACCTCGAACGCCTGGTCAGCCACCGGACGTTGCTGTCCGCCTCCGTGGCACTGCGCACCCGGGCGGCCCGTGGCGCTGCCCGGCTCACCCCCCGTGAGCTGCGCGGACACCGGGACGGGACGCTGCTCGCCCGGCTCACCTCGGACGTGGAGACCGTCGCCGGTCTGCCCGCGAACGTCTACGCACCACTGGCGGCGACGGTCACCACGGCTTGCCTGATCGAGATCCTGCTGCTGTGGGCGATGCCTGCGCTGGGGGCGGCCGAGCTGCTCGTCTGGGCGGCCGGGCTGGTCTGCGCCAGGCTGGCCCACCGCCGCGCGCGGGCCCAGCTGGGCGCCGCCGCCGAGGCCAGGGCCGCGCTGCGCACCGTACTGCTCGGCAGCCGGGCCGCGTTCGACGAGCTGAGGTGCCTGGACGCCGTACCGCAGGCGCGGCGGGCGGCGACGGCCGCGATGACGGCTGTCGAGTCCGCCGAGTGGGCCGCCGCCCGGGCCGAACGGCTGGGACGTCTGGCGCTGCGCCTGCTGGCCGCCGCCGGCCAGGCTTCGGTGCTGGTGATCGCCCTGTGCGCGGCCCCGGCCCAGCCGGCCGCCTCCGTGGTGGGCGAGGTGCTGCTGATGGCCGCGGGGTGGGAGTTGCTGGAGCGGCTTCCCCGGCTGCTGCACCTGCTGGGCCAGGCCGGCGACGCGGCCGCACGCCTCGCGCCGCTGGGCGCCGAGGAGCAGCCCGCGGATCCGCGGCGGCCGGGGGCGCATGTCCTGGAAACGGCCGGACTGCCGCTTCCCGGCTCGCCGGCGACCCTCACCACGACCCTGTCCGGCCCCGGCCTGGTGCTGGTCACCGGGCCGAACGGCAGCGGGAAGTCCACACTGCTCGGAGAGCTCGCCGGACGGATACCGACTCCTGTCGGCGCGGTCCTCCTCGGCGGCGCCCCCGTGCAGGAACTGCCCGCCCGGGTCGTCGCCGAGACGGTCACCCTGGTCGAGGCCGACGACTGGCTGGCCGACGACACCGTCGCGGCCAACCTCCGTCAGGCCGCCCCCTCGGCCGACACCGCAGCCCTGCGGGCCGTACTGGAGATGGGCGGCCTCTCCGCGCTGCCGCTCGACGCCCCGGTGGGCTCCGGCGGGCGTCTGCTGTCCCAGGGGCAGCGGCGGCGCCTCGCGATCGCGCGCGCCGTGCTGCGGCGCCCACCGGTGCTCCTGCTGGACGAACCCGTCGCCGGTCTGGACCGTCCCACCGCCGAGGCACTGCTGGACGCGCTGTTCCGGGCGCTGCCGGAGACCGCCGTGGTGGTCGCGATGCAGGAGCAGGACCTCGGTCTGCTCACCAGGACGCCGGCCGCGGTCGTCCGCCTCGGAGGAGGCGGGGACCGGGCCGGCGTCGGTTCGACCGGGCCGGTGGCGGCCGGCCTCAGTCGAAGCGCAGGTCGGACAGCTGTCGTTCGAGCGCGGTGACGTCG
>NZ_JBHWBP010000418.1:0-969 GCF_042735575.1 Streptomyces sp. NPDC059564
GGGGGCGGAGCCCCCGGTTGCGGGACGGGGCGGGGTGGGGGAAGTCTTCCGGCCCCTGCGCCTGCCCGGGCAGGCCGGCACCCGCCGGGCCGTCGCCCGAAGTCGGGGCGTCGCCGAGGGCCGGGGCCTGACCCGCAGGGCCGCCCGGAGTCCGGCCGGGGCCCGCTGGGCCGTCCGAAGTCGGGCCGGGGCCCGCGAGGCCGTCCGGGCTCGGGCCGGGGCCGGGGATCGCGGTCGGGGGGCGACCCGGCGCCACGTCGGCGGCCAGGGCCGGGGTCTGCACCGCAGCCTGGGCCGCGGCCGGGGCCGGCACCCAAGCCCGGGCCGGGTCCTGGCCCGGGGCCCCAGCGGCCGGGGCCACCAGGAAGGTGGCCCGGCCGGCGTCGGTGGCGCGGAGGTGCCGGATGGCAAGGGCCGCCGCCCCCGGCGAGGCCACGGCCACCGCGTCGGCGGCAGCCCCCAGCGCCGCCGCCACGGCGACCTCGTACCCCGGGGCCACCGACACCCGCTCCGCCGCCGGCCCCAGCAACCCCGCCAGCCGCTCGCGCGCAGCGAGCAGCGCCCCCGTTCCGTCCTTGCGCCGCAGCCCCAGCGCGAGCGCCTCCCGCCGCGCCGAAACCGCCGCCCGGGACCGCTCCGCCGAGGTCAGCGCCTCCCGGGCGGCACCCAGCGCGGCCTCCGCCCCGGTCAGCGCGGCCCGCGCCTGCTCGTACTCCCCCTCCACGGAAGGGTCCTCGAGCCCGCCGACCTCCTCGGCCAGCGCCTCGTACTCCTCCCGCGCCGCCTCCGCCCGGGCCGCCGCCTCGTCCCGGGCGGCCACCAGCCGGTCGATCTCGGCCTGGGCGGCGCCGGCCCGGGAGCGGGCCGCGCCCAGCCGCCCGGTCAGCCGGGCCAGCTCCTCGCGCCGGTCGGCGATGGCCCGCGCCGCGTCCCGCAGCCGCCGCTCCTCCTCGGCCAGCGCCCGCTCCA
>NZ_JBHWBP010000418.1:978-6255 GCF_042735575.1 Streptomyces sp. NPDC059564
GCGGTGTCCTCCAGCGCCCGCTCGGCGGCTTCCAGCGCGGCGGTCAGCTCCGCCTCCTGCTCCCGGATCCGCGCGGCCTCCCGCTCCAGCTCCTCGGGGTCGCGGCCGCGCCGCTCCTCCTCCACCGGGGCGGAGGCGCTCTTGACCCGTGCCACCGCGAGGGACTCGGTCCCCCGTACCCGTTCGGCCAGCTGCGAGAGCTCGTACCAGGTCTGCTGGGCCCGCTGGAGCCGCGGCGCGAGGCGGCGTACCGATTCCTCCAGCCCGGCCTCGCGGCTCAGCGCCTCGGCGAGGTCCCGTTCGGCGGCCTCCTTGCGCTCCTTCAGCGCGGCCTCGTCGGCGACCTCCGCGTCGAGCGCGCCCCGCAGCGTGACCAGGTCGTCGGCGAGCAGCCGCAGCCGCGCGTCGCGCAGGTCGGCCTGGATGACCGCGGCCCGCCGGGCCACGGCGGCCTGCCGGCCCAGCGGCTTGAGCTGGCGGCGCAGTTCGTCGCCCAGGTCCTGCACCCGCGCGAGGTTGGCCTTCATCGCGTCGAGTTTGCGCAGCGCCTTCTCCTTGCGCTTGCGGTGCTTCAGTACGCCCGCGGCCTCTTCGATGAAGGCGCGGCGGCCCATCGGATCGGCGTGCAGCACGGAGTCGAGCTGGCCCTGCCCGACGATGACGTGCATCTCGCGGCCGATGCCGGAGTCGGAGAGCAGCTCCTGGATGTCGAGGAGCCGGCAGGTGTCCCCGTTGATCTGGTACTCGCTGCTGCCGCCCCGGAACATGATCCGTGTGAGAGTGACCTCGGCGTACTCGATCGGCAGCGCGCCGTCGGAGTTGTCGATGGTGAGGGAGACCTCGGCCCGCCCCAGCGGGGGGCGGCCCGTGGTGCCGGCGAAGATGACGTCTTCCATCTTTCCGCCGCGCAGGGATTTGGCTCCCTGCTCCCCCATGACCCAGGACAGCGCGTCCACCACATTGGACTTGCCGGATCCGTTCGGGCCCACGACACAGGTGATGCCGGGCTCGAAGCGCAGGGTGGTCGCGGAGGCAAATGATTTGAAGCCGCGCAGGGTCAGGGACTTGAGGTGCACGCCGCCGGACTCTACCTTTCACGTTCGGTTTCACCCATGAAGGTGCAGGGCAGATCAGACGTTAAAGGATTCGGCCCCCCACCTGGGCGTACACGGCGCGCGGCGGCAATGCGGCGGTGAAAGCGGTGGGTGAAAAGGCGCTGGGTGAAAGCGGTGAAAGAAAGAAGGGACGCCGGAGCGTCCCTTGCAGATCATGCGGGGCTGGAATCGAGCGACGGGTAAGCGCGCGGATCAGGTGAGCGCAGGCTCCGCCTGGGGTACGTCGAGGTCAATGCTGTCCAGCAGCGAGTCTCCGTGCTGAGCGGCGGCAGCGTTCAGTGCGTCGTTCTCGGACTGGATCCGTCCGAGCTCGGACTCGAGGTCCTGGACGCGCTGCTGAAGCCGTCGCATCTCGGCGAGGAGTCGCGGGTCGGAACCGCCGACGTAACCGAGAAGCGCCTTTGCCATGATGGATGGTCCTCCACACTGAGTGACCGACCGAAGCGGTGTGGGTCGTGAGGGAATCGCACCCGCGGATGTCCGGCAGCGACTGACAGTCACTGCGCTTACTACTGCCAACACTGCCAAACAGCTCAGGTGCGCGGGGCTTCCAGCGTCTCACCAAAAAGTTTGACGGTCAACACGATCACGCCCCGTATCGGCGGGCGGCCCGGCCCGCGCGAGCGGCGGGGAGTTCAGCCTCGACTCCGAGCCTTCCACGGATCGATCTCCCCGGCAACGCGTCGACGGTGAATGCGCAGTTCCGACCGTGTGCGGACCATCCAGAGATCCGATCAGTCCATGATCGGTCGATCGGTCACCGGATCTCGAACCCGTCGTAGCCACCGCGCGGTGTGCCCCAGATCTCTGTCACCCCGTCCACCCTTCCGGGCGTGTCGGCGGAGCGCAGCCAGTCGAGCAGCCGGTGGCAATTCTCACGTTGACCTTCGGCCACGACCTGCACTCGGCCGTCGTCGAGATTGAGCGCGAAGCCGGCCACTCCACCGATCTCCAAGGCATTGGCCCTGGTGAACCAGCGGAAGCCCACTCCCTGTACCCGGCCGCGCACCCAGGCGGTCAGACGGACATCTTCATTCATGCATGAACGCTAACCGGGCAAACACATTCGGAGCACATCGCCCCCCTTGGCTCATCGGCTACAGTCCCCCACCAATGACTCACCCGTTCGGGTGAGGAGCGTTGATCTTGCAAGGAAGGCACGCCGCCGATGGGACGCCACCGACTCCACGCCTCGCCGCGCCCCGGCGGCAGGCGCCGCACCGTCGTGCTGGGCGGGCTGCTCGGCGTGTCCGTGGCCGTGGCCCTCGGTACGGCCGCCGTCACGACCGGCTTCGTTCCGGTCGGCGGCTCCTTCCCCTACGTCGGCACGGACTCCGGCGGCAGCACGCGGGCCGGGGCGAAACCCTCCGCGAGCGCCGACGCGGACGGATCGGCCGCCGAGCAGCAGGGCGGCCTCGCCAACCTGTCGGGCCGCGCCTCCTCCGGCCCCGACGCGGGCGCCGGCAAGGGCACCCCGTCGGCCTCCCCCAGCGCTTCGGCCTCGCCCTCCCCGTCGGCCTCGCCCTCGGCGGCCCCCTCTCCCTCCGCCTCCACCAAGGAGCCGGAGAAGAGCGCCGCCCCCGAGGCACCGAAGCCGGAGACCACGAAGCCCGCGCCCCCGAAGACGGCCGTGCCGAAGCCGCCGGCCCCCAAGCCGTCCCCCTCGGCCCCGAAGCCCGACGACGGCCACTCCCCCGAGGAGGCGGCCGTCCTCGCCCTGGTGAACCAGGAGCGCGCCCAGGCCGGGTGCGTCCCGGTCCGGGCGAACCCGCCGCTGGCCTCGCTGGCCGGAGCGTTCAGCAAGGACATGGCCGTACGGGGCTTCTTCGACCACACGGACCCGGACGGGAACACCCCCTGGAACCGGGCCGAGAAGGCCGGCATCTCCGGCCTCGGCGGCGAGAACATCGCGCGCGGCCAGGGCGACGCCAAGTCCGTGATGGAGGCCTGGATGAACAGCCCGGGCCACAAGGCGAACATCCTCAACTGCGAATTCCGCACCCTGGGCGTCGGCGTCTACGTAGCCGCCGGCGGCCCGTGGTGGACCCAGGACTTCGGCTTCTAGACGGCGGACGCCGCCAGGGCCGCCCGGCCCGCCACGACCACGCGGGTGTGCTCGGCCACGCGGCGGCCGAGGTGCTCGGCGGTCGCGATGTCGGCCTTGTGCACGCCCTCCGGACCCTCGTCGGAGTTGGTCTGGGCCGCGGCGCCGGAGGAGAAGCCGAGGCGGTTGAGGTCGTACTCCGAGCCGGCGGTGGAGTTCCAGCCCGGCTTCAGGCCCAGGTTGACCCAGCTCATGCCGTGCTGCGAGGCGAGCATCTGGAAGAACTGCAGGGTGTTCAGCTTGTCGCCGGCCTTGGAGGCGGAGTTGGTGAAGCCCGCGGCCACCTTGTCCTGCCACACGTCGCCGAACCAGCGCTTCGAGGTGGCCTCGGCGAAGACGTGGAAGGCGCCGGAGGCGGTACCCATGTAGGTCGGGGAGCCGAAGACGATCGCGTCGGACCCGTCGAGGAGCTCCCATTCGGCGTCGGTGATCGTGTCGACCTTGATCAGGTGCACCGTCGCCCCGGCCGCCGCGGCGCCCTCCCGCACGGCCTCGGCGACGACGGCGGTGTGGCCGTAGCCGGAGTGGTAGGCGATCGAGACGACGGGGGCGGACGTGGTGGTGGACATGGCGGTTCTCCTCAGAAGCGTTTCGGATGCGCCGCAGCACGTCGGGTGGAAGCGGTGCGACGAGAGAAAGAGAACCACTAACTTTTAGAAAGCGCAAGCAGACAGTTAGCGCTGCCCGAGAGTACGCTGTCCCTCATGGAGACCCCTGTCTGTACCGATGCCGGCGCGGCCGACCTGCCGTTCGACGTCTTCGCGCGTGCCTGCCCCTCCCGGGAAACCCTGGAACACGTCACCGGACGCTGGGGCAGTCTCACCGTCGGCGCCCTGCGCGACGGCCCCTGCCGCTTCAACGAGCTGCGCCGCCGTGTCGACGGGGTGAGCGAGAAGATGCTCTCCCAGACCCTGCACGCCCTCGAACGCGACGGCATCGTCCACCGCGAGGCGCAGCCGACCAACCCGCCGCGCGTGGACTACGAGCTCACCCCGCTCGGCCGCGAGGTCGCCGAGCGCCTGATCGGCCTGATCCACTTCCTGGAGGGCAGCATGGACGATGTCCTCACCGCCCGGATGTCCTACGACGCCGCGCGCGGCGGCCGCTGACAGCGCGGGCAGAAGTAGCTCGACCGGTTCATCCACGCCCGTCGCCGCATCGGCGTACCGCAGCGGTTGCAGGGCTCGCCCTCGCGCCCGTACGCGTCGAGGGACCGGTCGAAGTACCCGGATTCGCCGTTCACGTTGACGTACAGGCTGTCGAAGCTGGTTCCGCCGACGGCGAGCGCGGCGTTCATGACCTCACGCACATGGGTGAGGAGTTCCGCGCTCCGGGGGCGCGTGAGCGTGCCGGTGGGGCGCTCGTAGTGCAGCTTCGCGCGCCACAGGGCCTCGTCGGCGTAGATGTTGCCGACGCCGCTGATCAGCGACTGGTCCAGCAGGGCCCGCTTGACGGTGGTGCGCTTCGCGCGCAGCGCGAGGTGGTAGGCGCCCTCGTCGAAGAGCGGGTCCAAGGGGTCGCGGGCGATGTGCGCGATGACGTCCGGGAGCCCCTCGGCGCTGCCGGGGACGGTCTCGTGCAGGGAGAGCCCTCCGAAGGTCCGCTGGTCGACGAAGCGCAGCTCGGTCCCGGCGGAGTCGTCGAAGCGGATCCGGATCCGCAGGTGCTTCTCGTCGGGGGCTCCGGCCGGCTGCACCAGGAGCTGGCCGCTCATCCCGAGGTGTCCGAGGACGGAGAGGTCCTGGCCTTCCAGCGGCAGCCACAGGTACTTGCCGCGCCGCATCGCCGTCGCGATGGTGCGTCCGGCCAGCCGGGCCGCGAAGTCCGCCCCGCCCTCGGGGTGACGGCGTACGGCCCTGGGGTGGAGCACCTCGACGGCCGACACGGTCCGCCCGGCCACCCATCGCTCCAAGCCGCGCCGCACCACTTCGACTTCGGGCAGCTCGGGCACGGTTCTCCTCCGGGGTGACACGGTTTCCGCTCGCTGCCGCCGAGCCTACCGGCCCCGCCACCGGGGCCCGGAAACGGGTCCGCCCCGCCCCCTGCCTGGGCAGGGGG
>NZ_JBHWBP010000419.1:0-6255 GCF_042735575.1 Streptomyces sp. NPDC059564
ACGGCCGCGGGTGCGGCGGGTGCGACGGTGGCGCTGCTCGGCGCGGCCGCCGCGATCCGCGCGGCCCGTCGGCGCCGGGGCCTGTGACGGGACGGCTGACCAGGCCGCCGGCCGGGCCGGTGTCCGGGCCGGTCGCGGCCGGGGCCGGGCCGCGCCGCCGCTGCCGGGGGCGCCGCCCCGGGAGCCCCGCCCCGGTCGGCCGGGGGGTCCTGTAGGAGGCTCCCAACCGGACGGGCCCGGCCCGGGCGAATCGGCTATTCCGCCACGTCAGCCGCTAGGGCACGATGGGAGGCATGGCACCGCACTTCGACCACCCCGGCGAGCAGGCCGCCCCGGACCCGATCCGGCTGCTCGAGATCCGTGACGCCCCGCTCTCGATCGACGAGGTCTTCCGGGCCGTCGGCGACGACGCGACCGGGGGCACGACCCTGTTCGTCGGCACGGTGCGCAACCACGACGGCGGCGCCGACGTCGACTCGCTGGGCTACCTCAGCCACCCGACGGCGGAGGCCGAGATGCGCCGCGTCGCGGAGCGCGTCATCGCGAAGTACCCGGTCCGCGCCCTGGCGGCCGTCCACCGCATCGGCGACCTGGCCGTGGGCGACCTGGCTGTGGTCGTAGCCGTCTCCTGCCCGCACCGCGGCGAGGCCTTCGAGGCCTGCCGGATGCTGATCGACGACCTCAAGCACGAGGTCCCCATCTGGAAGCACCAGACCTTCGCGGACGGCACCGAGGAGTGGGTCGGCGCCTGCTGAGGCGTGCGGGCCACGGACCCGGCGGGACGGAGTCCGGCGCAGCCGGCCGAAGCCTGTGAGGCGCTCCGGCGCCGAGCAGTGCGAGGGCGGCGTCTGGAGAGGGGCCCTTCGCGGACGGCACCGAGGAATGGGTCGGCGCCTGCTGAGGCGTGCGGAGCCGTTGAACCGCCCCGGCGGCGGGAGTGGACCCGGGTGGGGGTAGCCTCACACCCGTTCGGCCGCGCAACACGCCCTCGATTTGCGTAACCCCCTCCCGGGCACGAGCGTTGAAGCCACCAACGACACGTACTTTCGGGGCAGGGAGGCACGTCCATGGCGTCACTGGCGTGGTTGCTGATTCCGCTGTTCGCCGCGATCGGAGCGGCGATATGGGGCAGCTGGGCGGCACGCGACCGCACACAAGGCGACATATCGGAACTCGCCGGTTACGCGAGGTTCCGAGAGGTCATGGACAAGGCCGACCGAGCCCATCGGGCCCGGACGAAAGAGAAGGCGCACTCCGGTTCCGACGCCGTCTGAAGCGTCCCGTGAGTCCCGCCCCCTGAGAATCGCCTGAGAGTTCCGCCCGCGGCCCCCGTACGGACCGGCCCCACGGGCCGCCCGCCGAGGCCGTCCCGTACTGTCGATCCATGCCACGCCGCACCGCGACGATGCTCGCCTCCTTCCTCGTGCTGTTCGCGCTGCTCTGCGCAGGGGTGTTCATCAAGGTCCCGTACTCCGAGATGAGCCCGGGCCCGACCGTGAACACGCTCGGCGACTCCCGCGGCGAGCCGGTCCTGAACATCTCGGGCCGCAAGACGTACCCGACCAGCGGTCACCTCAACATGACCACGGTCCGCGTCACCGGCGCCGACTACGACATGAACCTGCTGGAAGCCGTGTACGGCTGGCTGGCCGACGACAACATCGTCGTGCCGCACGAGAACCTGTACCCGAACGGCAAGACGGACAAGGAATCCACGCAGGAGAACGCCGAGGAGTTCAGCCAGTCGCAGGAGAGCGCCAAGGTGGCCGCCCTCAAGCAGCTCGGCATCCCGGTCAGCGCCCGCGTCATCGTCTCCACCGTCGTCAAGGGCAGCCCCTCCGAGGGCAAGCTGCACGCCGGGGACGTGATCAAGGAAGTGGACGGCGCGACGGTCACCGACCCCGCCGACGTGGCCAAGCTCGTGACCAAGCACAAGCCCGGCGAGCCCGTCGAGTTCACCATCGTCCCGGCCGCCGAGGCCGCCGAGGCCGAGAAGGCGAACCGCGAGCCCACCGCCACCACCAAGATCACCGTCACCGCGGGCAAGGCGCCGGACGACGGCCACGCCATCGTCGGCATCCGGGCCGGGACCGACCACACCTTCCCGTTCCCGATCGACATCAAGCTCGCCGACGTCGGCGGACCCAGCGCGGGCCTGATGTTCGCCCTCGGGATCGTCGACAAGCTGACCCCCGAGAGCCTCACCGGCGGGAAGTTCATCGCCGGCACCGGCACCATCGACGACGCCGGCAAGGTCGGCCCCATCGGCGGCATCCAGATGAAGACCATCGGCGCCCGCCAGGCCGGGGCCGAGTACTTCCTCACCCCGGCCGAGAACTGCGCCTCGGCCGCCGCGCACGTGCCCGACGGCCTGACCCTGGTGAAGGTCGCCACCATCGACGACGCCGCGAAGGCGCTGGAGAAGATCGGCAAGGGGGACACGGCGGGGCTGCCGCAGTGCGCGAAGTCCTGACCGCGGCCCCCGCCGCCCCCGGCGGGTCCGGCTAGTCCAGGAAGGTCGCGGCCAGCGCCTCGGCCAGGCCCGGGACCAGGGTCGCCCCGGTCAGCACCTCGCTGGAGGAGTCCTTCTCCCGCAGCCGCACCGCGGATTCCCGCGACCCGTCGCGCAGCACGCCCACGGTCAGCCGCACCTCCTGCCGGTCCGGGTGCGCGGCGACCCACTTGGCCAGCTGCTTGTCGCTGAGCCCCTCCGGTACGGAGGCCTCCGCGGACGGCGGGAGCATCAGCCGCTCCACGGTCAGGGCGCAGCCGACGATCGCGTCGGGCCAGGCGATGGTGCCCAGGAACTTGTCCAGCGGCGTCCCGGCCGGGACCTCGTCCTGCTCGATCGGCGTCAGCTGGTTCTTGCCGGTGTCGTCCTGGTCGAGGCCGAGCCGGCTCGCGAGCCCGGGCTCCGACCCGCGCAGGCGGGCGGTGTCGACCAGGGCGAAGAGCCGGGCGGGCCTGTCCCAGCCGAGGGTGGAGGCGTACTCGTCGATTTCGAGGACGGCGCGGGTCAGCGGAGTGGCCGCCATGGGGGTGCCGGGGGAGGGCGAAAGGTTGGACATGGACAACATCCTGCCTCCTTTCTCCCCGATACCGGGAACTGACTAAAGCCTCAGTAAGTTGCATGAGTGGGCCCTACGATCGGGGGCCCAGCTTTGGAAACTTTTCAGTACGCCAGAGACCGACCAGACCACAGCGACTTTCGAGGTGCGCACCTTGGCTTTCCAGATGCCGGACCGCGGCGGAGGCCCCTCCGGGCCACGGATGAGAGTCGGCCGCCCGTCCCGGCGCGCCCGGACTCTTCTGATGACCCTGGGCGTCCTTGCCGTCCTGGCCATGGCGTTCGTCATGTTCGCCGGTTTCTGGACGGACTGGCTCTGGTTCCGCTCCGTCAAGTACTCCACCGTCTTCACCACCACCCTGTGGACCAAGATCGGCCTGTTCGCCGTCTTCGGCCTGCTGATGGCGGGTGCCGTCGGGTTCAACATCTGGCTGGCGCACCGGCTGCGGCCGCCGCTCAGCGCGATGTCGATGGAGCAGCAGAGCCTCGACCGCTACCGGATGAGCATCGCCCCGTACAAGAAGTGGCTGCTCCTGGGCATCGCCGTCGTCGTCGGGCTGATCGCGGGCGCCTCCGCCGCCGGCCAGTGGAAGACCTGGCTGATGTACGTGAACGGGGTGCCGTTCGGACGCAAGGACCCCCAGTTCGGTCTGGACGTGTCCTTCTACACCTTCGACCTGCCCTGGTACCGCTTCCTGCTCGGCTTCGGCTTCGCCGCCGTCGTGCTCTCGGTGATCGCCGCCGTCGTCGTGCACTACCTGTACGGCGGACTGCGCGTGACCAGCCCGGGCGCCCGGGCCACCGCCGCGGCCACCGGGCACCTGTCGGTGCTGCTCGGCCTCTTCGTCACCTTCAAGGCCGTCGCGTACTGGCTCGACCGGTACGGCCTCGCCGTGAAGTCCAGCGACTTCAAGGCCGCCGACAACTGGACCGGCCTGCGCTACGTCGACGCCAACGCCTACCTGCCCGCGAAGACGATCCTCGTCGCCATCGCGGCGATCTGCGCGCTGCTCTTCTTCGCCACGCTGTGGCGCCGCACCTGGCAGCTGCCGGTCATCGGCTTCGGCCTGATGGTCCTGTCGGCGATCCTCATCGGCGGGCTCTACCCGGCGATCGTGCAGAAGTTCCAGGTCCAGCCGAACGAGCAGGCCAAGGAATCCCCGTACGTCGAGAAGAACATCAAGGCCACGCGCGACGCCTACGGGATCGCCGGGACCGACGTCAAGGACTACCCGGGCGTGCCCAACGCCGGCACGAACAAGGACCAGCTGCGCAAGACGGCGGACACCACCGCCAGCGTCCGGCTCCTCGACCCGAACATCGTCTCCCCGGCCTTCCAGCAGCTCCAGCAGGTCAAGGGCTACTACGCCTTCCCGTCCACGCTCGCCGTGGACCGGTACAGCGGCCAGGACACGGTCATCGGGCTCCGCGAGCTGAACATCGGCGGCATCCCGAAGAACAACTGGATCAACGACCACTTCCGGTACACGCACGGCTTCGGCGTGGTCGCCGCCAAGGGCAACACGGCCACCGACAAGGGCGCCCCCGACTTCACCCAGTCCGACCTGCCCTCCAAGGGCATGTTCGGCACGGACTTCGAGCAGCGCATCTACTACGGCGAGCAGACGAAGCAGTACTCGATCGTCGGCGGTCCGCAGAAGGAGCTCGACTACTCGGACGACAAGGGCGAGAAGGAGACGAGCTACAAGGGCGACTCCGGCGTCAACCTCGACAACCCGGTCAACCGGGCCGCGTACGCGCTCGCCTTCAGCGAGCCGCAGATCCTGTACTCGGGCGCCATCGGCGAGGGCTCGCGGATCCTGTACAACCGCACGCCCAAGGAGCGCGTCGAGGCCGTCGCGCCCTGGCTGACCATCGACGGGGCACCGTACCCGGCGGTCGTGGACGGCCGGGTCAAGTGGATCGTCGACGCCTACACGACGACGAACGGCTACCCGTACGCCTCGCGCACCACGCTGGGCGACAGCACCACCGACTCGCTGACCAACAGCCAGCGCGCGGTGGTGGCCCAGGAGAACCAGGTCAACTACATCCGCAACTCGGTGAAGGCCACCGTCGACGCGTACGACGGCACGGTCAGCCTGTACCAGTGGGACACCGAGGACCCGGTCCTCAAGACCTGGATGAAGGCCTTCCCGGGCACGGTGAAGCCCAAGAGCGCGATCGACAAGACGCTCATGGACCACCTGCGCTACCCGCAGGACCTCTTCAAGGTCCAGCGCGAGCTGCTCACCCGGTACCACGTCACCGACCCGCAGACCTTCCTCAGCGGCAGCGAGGCGTGGCAGGTTCCGAACGACCCGACGACCAAGGACGGTACGGCGGTTCCGCCGTACTACCTGTCGATGAAGATGCCGGTGCAGAAGGAGAAGGACCAGGTCTTCTCGCTCACCACCACCTTCACGCCGAACGGCCGGGACAACCTGAGCGCCTTCATGGCGGTCAACGCCGATCCGGGCACCCCTGACTACGGCAAGATCAGACTCCTGAAGCTGCCGACCAGCAGCCCGGTCGACGGCCCCAAGCAGGTCCAGAGCAAGTTCAACTCCGAGCCGAAGATCGCCGAGTCGATCCGCCTGCTGCGCGGTGGTGACTCCGAGGTCGAGTACGGAAACCTGCTCACGGTCCCGCTGGACGGCGGCATGCTCTACGTGGAGCCGGTGTACGTCCGAAGCTCCGGGCTCAAGTACCCGCTGCTGCGCAAGGTGCTCGTGACCTACGGCGGCCAGACGGCCTTCGAGGACACCCTGGAGAAGGCGCTGAACGTGGTCTTCGGAGCCGAGGCCCCGACCACGCCCACCACGCCGACGCCCCCGACGACCCCGCCGGGCGAGGGCACCACCACTCCGCCCACCAGCCAGGACCCGACGGTCAAGGCGGCCCTCGACGACGCCCAGAAGGCCGTCGAAGCCGCCGAGAAGGCCAGGCAGGCCGGCGACTGGACGGCCTTCGGCAAGGCGCAGGACGACATCAAGGCGGCGCTGAAGCGGGCGATCGACGCCGAGGCGAAGCCGACGACGCCCAAGCCGGGAGGCTAGGCACCGTCACCTGGAAAGCAGGCGGTAATGGCACCGTCCCGCGTCGTGATACTGTGGTTTCACCGACGCGGGGTGGAGCAGCTCGGTAGCTCGCTGGGCTCATAACCCAGAGGTCGCAGGTTCAAATCC
>NZ_JBHWBP010000420.1:0-6220 GCF_042735575.1 Streptomyces sp. NPDC059564
GGTGGAGATCCTCTCGGCGAACCCGGGACCGGTGGCCGACGTCCTCGCCGGGATCGCCGCCGACCTGCAGGAGACCGTCGAGGCCCTGCGCGGCCTCCAGTCCGCCGACGAGGCCAAGCGCCGCGGCGGGGCCGCCGGCATCGAGGACGTCCTCAAACGCGGCAACGCGGGCCGCGTACGGGTCCCCGGCAAGCACGGCGCGGCCCCCGCCGCGTACGAGACGGTCGGGGTGTTCATCAGCGACAAGCCGGGCGAGCTGGCGCGGATCTTCGCCGACGCGGGCCGGGCCGGGGTCAACATCGAGGACGTGCGCATCGAGCACGCCACCGGCCAGCAGGCGGGCCTGGTCCAGCTCATGGTCGAGCCGCGCGCCGTCGCGGGCCTGACCGCCGAGCTGCGCGAGCGGGGCTGGGCGCTGCGCCAGCAGTAACGCGGAGCCAGGGGGTGCCGGGGGCCGGTAACCTGGGGGAGGGGCGCTCTTGGCGCGCCCGGACACGTACGCGCAACCAGGAAGGTGCCCGCACCGTGGAAACCGCCGCTCCGTCCGCCGTGATCGTCGCCATCGACGGTCCCTCCGGCACGGGCAAGTCCAGCACCTCCAAGGCCGTGGCCGCCAAGCTCGGGCTGCGCTACCTGGACACCGGTGCCCAGTACCGGGCCATCACCTGGTGGATGATCACCAACGGCGTCGACACCGACGACCCGCAGGCCATCGCCGTCGCCGCGGGCAAGCCCGCCATCGTGTCCGGTACGGATCCGGCCGCGCCCACCATCACCGTCGACGGTCTGGACGCCTCCGGCCCGATCCGCACGCAGGAGGTCACCTCCAAGGTCAGCGCGGTCAGCGCCGTCCCCGAGGTGCGCACCCTGATCACCGAGCTCCAGCGCTCCATCGCCGCCGAGGCGGCCCGGGACGCCGACGGCATCGTGGTCGAGGGCCGGGACATCGGCACCACCGTCCTGCCCGACGCCGACCTCAAGATCTTCCTGACGGCCTCCGCCGAGGCCCGTGCCGCCCGCCGCAGCGGCGAGCTGCGCGGCAAGGAGGCCACGGACCTCGCGGCCACCAGGGAAGCCCTGATCAAGCGGGACGCCGCCGACTCCGGCCGCAAGACGTCCCCGCTGGCCAAGGCCGGCGACGCCGTCGAGGTCGACACCACCGAGCTCACCCTGGACCAGGTCATCGAGTGCGTCGTGACCCTGGTGGAGGAGAAGCGGGCGGGCCGCCAGTGAGCGATACGCCCTCCCTCAAGGGTGCGGCGGTCGGCAGGCGCATCGGCATCGGGCTCATGTACGGGCTGTGGAAGCCGCGCGTGCTGGGGGCCTGGCGGGTGCCGGCCTCCGGCCCCGTCATCCTGGCCGTGAACCACGCCCACAACATCGACGGCCCCATGGTCATGGGCACCGCGCCCAGGGCCCTGCACTTCCTGATCAAGAAGGAGGCCTACATCGGCCCCCTCGGCCCCTTCCTGGAGGGGATCGGGCAGGTGAAGGTGGACCGGACCGGCACGGACCGCACCGCCATCACCCGCGCCCTCGGAGTGCTGGAGCGGGGCGGCGCCCTGGGGATCTTCCCCGAGGGCACCCGGGGCGAAGGCGACTTCGCCTCGCTGCGCGCCGGACTCGCGTACTTCGCGGTCCGCAGCGGTGCCCCGATAGTGCCCGTCGCGGTCCTCGGCAGCACCGAGGCCAAGGGGCGGCTGGTCAAGGGCCTGCCGCCGCTGCGGAGCCGCGTCGACGTCGTCTTCGGCTCCGCCTTCGACGCCGGGGACGGCACGGGACGCCGTACGCGCACCGCGCTGGACCAGGCCACAGAACGCATCCAGGGCCGGCTGACCGCCCACCTGGCCGACGCCAAGCGCCTCACCGGGCGCTGAGTCAGACTTGACCTAGTAGTGGAACCGCGCTGCGCGGGGACCACCGATCACCACGAACGACGAGGAACGGACTTCATGAACGACCAGCACGACCACGGAGCACTTGGCGACGCCGAGTACGCGGAGTTCATGGAGCTCGCCGCGGAGGAAGGCTTCGACATCGAGGATGTCGAAGGCGCCATCGAGGAGGCGGGCCACGGCCCGCTGCCCGTCCTCGCCGTCGTGGGCCGCCCGAACGTCGGCAAGTCGACCCTGGTGAACCGCATCATCGGCCGCCGCGAGGCCGTCGTCGAGGACAAGCCGGGCGTCACCCGCGACCGCGTCACGTACGAGGCCGAGTGGGCCGGCCGCCGCTTCAAGGTCGTCGACACCGGCGGCTGGGAGCAGGACGTCCTCGGCATCGACGCGTCCGTCGCCGCCCAGGCCGAGTACGCCATCGAGGCCGCCGACGCCGTCGTGTTCGTCGTGGACGCCAAGGTCGGCGCCACCGACACCGACGAGGCCGTGGTCAGGCTGCTGCGCCGGGCCGGCAAGCCCGTCGTCCTGTGCGCCAACAAGGTCGACGGCCAGAGCGGCGAGGCCGACGCGGCCTCCCTGTGGTCGCTGGGCCTCGGCCAGCCGCACCCGGTCTCCTCCCTGCACGGCCGCGGTACGGGCGACATGCTCGACGCCGTCCTGGAGGCCCTCCCCGAGGCCCCCGAGCAGACCTTCGGCGGCGCCGCCCCCGGCGGCCCGCGCCGCATCGCCCTGATCGGCCGCCCGAACGTCGGCAAGTCCTCGCTCCTGAACAAGGTCGCGAAGGAGGACCGGGTCGTCGTCAACGAGCTGGCCGGCACCACCCGCGACCCGGTCGACGAGCTGATCGAACTCGGCGGCGTCACCTGGAAGTTCGTGGACACCGCGGGCATCCGCAAGAAGGTGCACCTGCAGCAGGGCGCCGACTACTACGCCTCGCTGCGCACGGCCGCCGCCGTCGAGAAGGCGGAGGTCGCGGTCATCCTGATCGACACGACCGAGAACATCTCCGTCCAGGACCAGCGCATCATCACCATGGCCGTCGAGGCCGGCCGCGCGATCGTGATCGCGTACAACAAGTGGGACGAGCTCGACGAGGAGCGCCGCTACTACCTCGAGCGCGAGATCGAGACGGAGATGCAGCAGGTCGCCTGGGCGCCCCGCGTCAACGTCTCCGCGCTGACCGGCCGCCACATGGAGAAGCTGGTCCCGGCGATCGAGACGGCCCTCGCGGGCTGGGAGACGCGCGTCCCCACCGGCCGGCTGAACGCCTTCCTCGGCGAGGTCGTCGCGGCCCACCCGCACCCGATCCGCGGCGGCAAGCAGCCCCGCATCCTGTTCGGTACCCAGGCGGGCAGCAAGCCGCCGCGCTTCGTCCTCTTCGCCTCCGGCTTCCTGGAGCACGGCTACCGGCGCTTCATCGAGCGCCGCCTGCGCGAGGAGTTCGGCTTCGAGGGCACCCCGATCCACATCTCGGTGCGGGTGCGCGAGAAGCGCGGCGCCCAGTACAAGAAGAAGAAGTAGCGGGAGCGGCGGGCGTCGCCGGGGTCAGTAGCCCCGGCGCGGAGCGGGCGGCAGGGCCGCCGGGATGTGCTGCATCCCGGTCTGGTGCTGCCGCCCGCCGCCGTATCCGGACCCGGAGGTGCCGGCGTGGGCGTACGAGGGCTGCGGGGGCGGTACGGGCGCGTACGCGGGCTGCCAGGGCTCGCTCGGCTGCCATGCGGAACCGTTCCAGCCGCTGCCGTACGAGCTGCCGCCACCGCCGTACGACCCGGTGTACGGGCCGCCGGTGTACGAGGAGCCGTACGAGAACGCCGTGAAGCCGAGGTCCTCCTCACCGGTGCGGTCGCCCGGCAGGGCCCGGAAGGCGCGCAGGTACTCGGAGTACAGCGTGTCGTAGATCGGGGTGTGCGAGGCGGCCGGAGCGATGTCCCGGTCCCGTGCGTGGCGCATCGGGGGGACGCTGCTCGGATAGGACGGGGCGCGGGAGGGGTCGTATGAATGCACGTATCAGCCAACGAACCCGGGGCGCTGCGGATGCGGGGTGACGGGACCGAAAACGCAGATCGCCGGGGGTGCGCGGGACGGACCGCGCACCCCCGGCGCACGCCGCCCGGCCCCAGGACATGGGGTGGGCGGCCGTTTCCGGTGGGGAGTTTCCGGTGGGCTTCCGGTGGGGGTTTCCGGCGCTGAGGGGCAGGGGTCAGGCGCCCGGCGTGCCGGCCAGCGGCATCGAGGCGGCGACCAGCTTGCCGTTGCTCGCGGCCTTGTCCAGGGCGTCGCGGAGCAGGTCCTCGCGCGGCTGCTGGCCGATGGAGCCGAACGGGGCGGCGTAGATGAGCACGCGCTGGGTCTTGTTGACGGCGGCCCGCCAGCCGTCGGTGACGCTCAGCGCCTGGTGCGCCTGCCACCAGGCGACCTGGGGGCCGCCGTCGGTGCCGGGCTGGAGCACGGCGTGCAGCTGGCCGCCCGCGAGGAGCACCGACCAGCCGGCGAGGGCGGAGGGGGCCTCGTCGGTGTCGGTGACCGGGATGAAGCCCTGCTCGATGAGGAGCGGCAGGAAGTCGTCGCCGGGGCCGGTGGTGCCGGGGCGGGCGATCGGGCCGGTCGGCTCGACGACCAGGGCCGGGTGCAGTTCGCCGCGGAGCAGGACCAGGCCGCTGGTGATCCCGAGGACGGCCTGGCCGCCGGGGACGGACCGGGGGACGTCGCCGGCCGCGTCGGGCGCGGGGCTGTCGCCGGTGATGCTGCGGACGGCGCCCTGGAGCTGCTCCTCGGAGACCGTGACGACCTGGGAGGGGATGCAGCTGGCGTGGGCGAAGGCCAGGACCGCGGTCTCGTCGCCGACGAACAGCACGGTGCTCGTGGGGTCGGTCTCGGGGTCGCCGGGGGTGCGGCAGGAGGTGCAGTCGTAACTGCGCGGGGCGTCGTCGCCGGTGAGCAGCCTGTCGGCTTCTTCGTCACCGATCTCTTCACGTACCTCAAGACTGACGTCGAGCATGCGCGGCACGGGGTGGCTCCTCATTCGTGCGGAGGCCGGGGGGTTCCCGGCTCGCCGGGCTCAACGGAGGAGCGGTGGCCGGGGTCACGCC
The DNA here is from genome assembly GCF_042735575.1 of Streptomyces sp. NPDC059564. Classification (NCBI taxonomy): domain Bacteria; kingdom Bacillati; phylum Actinomycetota; class Actinomycetes; order Kitasatosporales; family Streptomycetaceae; genus Streptomyces; species Streptomyces sp. NPDC059564. Next base: position 4,985 of record NZ_JBHWBP010000420.1, read on the forward strand.
GTTTGAGGGAACGGAATCGAACCGGCCACCCGGAAGAGTGAACCGATCGACCGGTGCTTCGTTTTTGTGTCAACTGTTGGTTGGTTGTGCGCAGTTGGCGGCTGCTGCTGGCCGTTTGGGGGTGGGCGGCGGTCGGCCGTCCGGGTGGGGCGCGGGGGAGCGCCGCGTGGCGGGCGGGGCGGGGGGTGGGGGCTGCGTAGCGTGACGCGATGCCCGAACTCCGTCTCCGGCGGGTGGTGGCGGCCGCGGCCGTGGCCGTCGCCGCGCTGTTGTTCGTACCCGCGCCGTCCGCATCCGCCGTGGGGGCCGTTCCGCCGCCGCCGGCGCCCGGTCCGCCGGGGGTCGGCGCCGGGCACGGGGCGGGGGACTGCGGGCCGGGCGGGAAGTGGCCGTGGGACTGCGTCGCCGACTGCGAGAGCGGGGGCCGGTGGGCGGTGAACACCGGGAACGGCTTCTACGGGGGGCTGCAGTTCTGGCAGCCGACGTGGGAGGAGTACGGGGGCCTCGCGTACGCGGTGCGGGCGGACCTGGCGAGCCGGGAGCAGCAGATCGGGGTGGCGGAGGAACTGCTCGGCGCGCAGGGGTGGGAGGCGTGGCCGGTGTGCGCGAAGCGGTACGGGCTGGCGGGGCGGGCGCATGTGGTGCGGGGTGGGGAGACGCTGGACGGGATCGCGCGGAAGAGGGGGGTGCGGGGTGGGTGGCGGGCCCTGTACGAGGCGAACCGCACCCTCATCGGCCCCCAGCCCGGCCGCCTCCGGCCCGGCCTCTTCCTCACCCTCCCGCCGACCTCACCGGCTCCGCCGCCGCCCACGCCCCCGGGGCCGACGCCCCCGTCGCACCCCGTCTCCCCGACCCCGTCGCACCCCGCGTCCCCGACGCCCCAAACGCAGGCGGGGCGGGAAGGCCGGCCCCGCCGAGGAGGCGGCCCGGGGCGTCGGGTCCTCGGACGGGGCGGTGAACCCCGACGTTCTGGTGATTCGCATCATGCTGCTCGGGCGACCGACCGGATCAGTAGTGCGCGCGGCCTTCCCGGCCGTGCTCCGGAGTCCTGACTGGGGCAATCCCCGTACGGAATTCGGGGTTCTCCGGCGGAATGCGAAGGGGCGTGGAATGAATGCCGTACGGGGCCTTCGTCGTTGACAACCCGTGACACAAGCGTGACCCGGTACGGAGGAACCTCTGGGCGTCCGGCTGACGGGCCGTGCATATGAACGGCGACGGCGGGCCGGTTCGGAG
>NZ_JBHWBP010000421.1:0-6150 GCF_042735575.1 Streptomyces sp. NPDC059564
CAGGACTGGCCGGACAAGGCCGAGCGCGGACTCATGGTCGACCAGGGCCGCAAGTTCTTCACCGTCGACTGGCTGAAGCAGCACATCAAGGAACTGGCCTACCTCAAGCTCAACTACTTCCACTTCCACCTGTCGGACACCTTCGGCTTCCGCCTGGAGAGCGCCACCCACCCGGAGATCGTCTCCGCCGACCACTACTCCAAGCAGGACATCGCCGACCTGGTCGCCCTCGGCCGCAAGTACCACGTCACCATCGTCCCGGAGATAGATACCCCCGGGCACATGAACGCCGTCCTCGCCGCACACCCCGAACTCAGACTGAAGAGCAGCGGCGGGGCGGTCAGCCCCGACTTCATCGACCTCTCGCTCCCCGCCTCGTACGCGCTGATCAAGGACCTCGTCAGCGAGTACCTCCCGCTGTTCCCCGCCCCCTACTGGCACATCGGCGCCGACGAATACGTCACCGACTACGCCAAGTACCCACAGCTGCTGAGCTACGCACGCGCCCACTACGGCGCGGGCGCCACCGCCAAGGACACCTACTACGGGTTCGTCAACTGGGCGGACGACCTGGTCCGGGCGGCCGGCAAGACCACCCGCATGTGGAACGACGGCATCAAGTCCGGCGACGGCACCCTCACTCCGCACCCCGGCATCCTCGTCGAGTACTGGTACACGTACGGCCTGACCCCGCAGCAGCTCGCCGCCGCCGGGCACACCGTCGCCAACGCCTCCTGGACACCCACCTATTACGTCCTGGGCGGCGCGAAACCCGACACCAAGTGGATGTACGAGACCTGGACCGCGGACCGCTTCGAGGGCGGCGCCACCCTGACCGACCCGGCGAAGAACCCCGGCTCGTTGCTCCACGTCTGGTGCGACAACCCCACCGCCGAGACCGAGGAACAGATCGCCGCCGGGATCATGTACCCGCTGCGCGGGCTCGCCCAGCAGACCTGGGGCTCCCCGAAGCCGGTGTCCACGTACGCCGCGTTCACCCCGATCGTCGCGGCCGTCGGCCACAACCCGGCCTGGCCCGGCCTCGCCCAGCCCGGCAACCTGGCCCTCGGCCGCCCGACCACCGCCTCCAGCACCGAGACCGTCAACTTCCCGGCCCCGGCCGCCACCGACGGCGACCCCGGCACCCGCTGGTCCAGCGCGTACGCCGACCCCCAGTGGATCCAGGTGGACCTCGGCTCCGCGCAGAACGTCGGCCGCGTCGTCCTGCGGTGGGAAGCGGCGTACGGGAAGTCCTTCCAGATCCAGCTCTCCGACGACGCCGCCACCTGGCGCACCGTCCACTCCGCGACCAACGCCACCGGCGGGGTCCAGGACCTGACCGGCCTCACCGGAACCGGCCGCTACATCCGCGTGTACGGCACCCAGCGCGGCACCTCCTACGGGTACTCGCTCTACGAGTTCGAGGTCTACGCGGGGCCGCCGGCCGGCCCGCGCACCCTCACCGCGGGCGGCAAGGCCCTCGACGACCCGGCGAGCTCCACCACCCCGGGCACCCAGCTGATCACCTGGACCCCGCACGGCGGCCCCAACCAGCAGTGGCGGCTCACCCTCGCCGCGGACGGCACCCACACCCTGGTCAACGGCGCCTCCGGGCTGTGCGCCGACATCGCGGGCGGCTCGGCCTCCGCCGGCGCGGCCGTCGTCCAGGCGGCCTGCACCGGCGCCGACAGCCAGCACTGGAAGATCACCGACCTGCCGGGCGGCGGCTCCACGGTGGCGAACAAGAAGAGCGGCCTCCTGCTCACCACCGCCTCCGCCGCCGACGGGGCGGTGGTCACGCAGCAGCCGGCCGCCGGGTCGGCGTACCAGCAGTGGCGGATCGCCTGACCGTCAGCCGGCCGCGCCGCCCCGGGCGAGGCGGTGCACCCGGTCGAGGAACTCGGTGGGATGGAACGGCTTCGCGAGGACCTCGTCCACCCCCGCCTTCAGCGCCTGGACCGTGCACTCCGGGTCGGCCGGGGGCAGCGCGAGGATCGGCAGGGACCCGTGGCCGGGGTCCCTGCGGATCTCCTCGAACAGCGCCACCTCGTCCAGCCCCGGTCCGGTGCGCTCGCAGACGAGGAGGGCGATCGGGCCCTCCCGGTCCAGCAGGCCGAGGGTCTCCCGGCCGGTTCCGCCGTCCACCACCGCGTAGCCCCCGGTGACGAGCAGCCGTTCGAGCAGCCCCCAGAGGCGGCGGTCCTTGACGATCAGAAGGACCTTGGCGGGGGTGTCGTCGCTCATCGTGTGCCTCGTGCTCTGACCCCCGGTCGTCCTCGGGGTCGGGTCGGGGTGGGCTCGGGGTCCCACCCGATGTCCGCCGGCCACCCCCGCGGACAAGATCGATCCATGACTCATCGACCTCGGGGATCCGCCCGGACGGCTCTGACGCGGGCCGCCTTCGCGACGGCACCGGCCCTCATCCTCTCCTACGGCGCCATCCGGCTCACCGACCCGGACCACGGCCCCGGCCCCGTCTGGACCGCCGGGCACCTGGCGCTGGCCGCCGCGATGCTCCTCTTCACGGTGGTCTTCGCCGGGCTGCTGGCCCTGGCCCGCCCGGACAGCGGCCGCGCGGGACGGCTGAGCGCCGGGGCCGCGGCCGTCCTCGGGGTGGCCGGCGCCCTGGCCGTGACCGCCCAGGCGTGCATCGACCTCGTCGTGGGCTTCCGCGCCGCCGACCGGGCCGGCATGGAGCGGCTCTTCGAACAGGTCCAGAGCTACCCCGGGGTCGTCCCCGCCCTCTACTCCGTCGGCCCGCTGATGTTCTACGTCGGCCTCGTCTGGCTCCTCGTCCAGCTCTCCGCCCGCCGCCGCGTCCCCCTCTGGAGCCCCCTCGCTGCGGTGGCCGGCATCGCCACCGCGGCGGTCGGCGGCCTCGACCTGATGCCGCTCTCCGCCGCCTTCTTCTGCGCCGCCCTCGCCCCGCCGGCCCGCGCCCGGCGCGCTCCCGACCGGGAGCCGGTACCGCTGACGCCGGTGGGGTAGGGCGCGGCCTACGCCCGCTCCAGCAGGGCGTCGCCGAGCTCGCTCGTGGCGTAGTGCACCTCGCGCCGGTAACGGTGGCTCGTGACGAGACCGGCCTCGCGCAGCACCGCGAGGTGCTGGGAGACCGCGCCGAGGCTGAGCCCGGTCCGGGCGGCCAGCTGCGTCGTGGTGGCCGGCGAGCTGGTGAACGCCAGGAGCCGGGCCCGGCTGCGGCCCAGCAGGCGGGCCAGCCCCTCGCCCGGAGCGCCGCGCCGCTCCCACAGGGTGCCGACGGCCCGCGAGGGGTAGACGGCGGCCGGCGGCGTCGGCCCGGGTCCGGTCAGCAGCCGGCAGCGGACCGCGAAGGCGCTGGGGGCCAGGGTGAATCCCGTACCGTCCAGTTCGAGGACCGCCGGGGCCAGGTCGGGGGAGACCAGGCGGTCGCCGGTCCAGCGCAGTGCGGGATGGAGGCGGGCGAGCACCTCCTGGATGCCGTCCTCCGCGAGTTGCCGGGTCCGGTACGCGATGTCCGCCTCCAGGACCGCCCGGATCCGGGGCCAGTACGGTCGCACCGCCGCCTCCCACCAGGCATGCAGGGCGTCCGCCAGCTCCGGCAGGCACACTTCGGGCTCCTGGGCGGCCGGCGGGGTGGCCAGCAGGATCGCGAGCTCCTCCTCGAACTCCGCCAGCGGGCAGCGGGGAGGGGGCGTCAGGAAGCCCGGCACGTCCGGCCGGAGGGGATCCACGGCGGCCAGGGCCCGCAGGGGGGCCGTCCGCCGGGCCAGGGCGCGCTCCTCCCGCAGTCCCCGTACCGCCGTGATCCACGGCAGGTGGACGGCGTAGCGCCCCGGATCCGACACGGCCCGGAAACTCACCACCGTCTCCCACAGCGGCGATATCGCGAACCTGACGCCCGCGACGTCGTGCACACCGAACCGCACCTCACCCATGCCCTCGCCCCGTCCCCGCGCCCCGCCCACCTTTCGGCCCAGACTAAAACAATGGCCGCGCCGCCCCGGGCCCGGCGATCTTCGCCCTCATGACGCACTCCCGCCCCGGCGCGGCCCTCCGCACCGTCCGCACCCTCGGCTCCCGACGCGCCGGACCCCCCTCGCCCTCCGGCTTCCGCCCGTTGTGGATCGCCGACACCGTGAGCCAGTCCGGTTCCGCCGTGACCCTGCTCGCGCTTCCCCTCGTGGCGATCGGCACCCTCGACGCGACACCGTTCGAAGCCGGCCTCCTCGTCATGTCCGAGTACCTGGCCTTCCTGCTCATCGGCCTGCCCGCCGGTGCCTGGGTGGACCGGCTGCCCCTGCGGCCCCTGATGATCGCGGGCGACCTCGGCCGCGCCGCCCTGCTCCTGTCGGTCCCCGCCGCCGCCTGGCTGGGAGCGCTGACGCTCCTCCAGCTGTACGCCGTCGCCTTCGGGATGTCGGTGTGCACGGTCTTCTTCGACGTGGCCGCCCAGAGCGCACTGCCGCGCCTGGTGGGCGGGACGGGCCTGGTGCGGGCGAACGTCAGGCTGGAAGCCACGCGCAACATCACCCAGGTCGGCGGCCCGGGTCTGGCCGGAGCCCTGGTCGGCGCGCTCACGGCGCCCGTCGCCCTCGCCGCCGACGCCCTCAGCTTCGCCGTCTCGGCGCTCCTCGTCTCGCGCGTACGCCCCCTCGGCGAACGGTCCGGGGCGCGGCCGGACGCCACGCTGCGCGCCGAGATCACCGAAGGGCTCCGCTTCGTCTTCGGGCACCCCGTGCTCCGGGCGCTCACCCTCGCCGCCGCCGTCTCCAACCTGTGCGGAACCATCGGCGCGTCCATGCTCCTGGTGCTGCTCGCCGGGGACCTCGGGCTGTCCCCGCTGCTGTGCGGTGCGGTGTTCACCGCCGAAGCCGTGGGCGGGCTGATCGGCAGCCTCCTCACCCAGCGGATCGCCACCGCGTTCGGGCAGGGACGGGCCATGTGCGCGTCGGTGGTCGTCAGCGGCCTGCTGTGGCTGCTGGCGCTGCCCTTCTACCAGGCGGACGGGCGGTTCGCCGTCGCCGTCGCCCTCCAAGGGCTGGGCTGGACCGCCTTCATGACCTTCAAGGTCACCTCGGTCGCCTACCGGCAGCGGCTGTGCCCGGAGCCGCTCCTGGGCCGGATGACCGCGACGTTCCGCTTCGTGGTGTGGGGGGCGATGCCGGTCGGCGCGCTCGTCGGAGGGCTGCTGGGGCAGCACCTCGGGGCCCGGCCGGCCCTGTGGACCGGGGCGCTGGGCGAGCTGCTCGCCGTAGTCCCCCTCCTCCTCTCGCCGCTGAGGACGGCTCGCGAACTGCCGACTCCGTGACCCTGCCCGCCGTGCCCGCCTTCAGGGAGTACCCCGTGCGCTACATCCACGTCGACGTGTTCACCAGCCGCCCCTACAGCGGCAACAGCCTGGCGGTGTTCCCCGACGCCGAAGTCCTCACCGGAACCCAGATGCTGGCCATCACCAGAGAACTGCGGCACTTCGAGTCGGTCTTCCTGACCCGGGACCCCGCCCGGCCGCACACCTGCCGGGCGCGGGTCTTCGCCCTCGCCGGGGAACTCGACTTCGCGGGACACCCCCTCGTCGGAGCCGCGAGCGCGCTGCACGCCCTGGACGCTCCGCCGGACGCCCCGCGAAGCGAGGGCATCACATGGACCCTGCGGCTGCGGGCCCGCACGGTGGAAGTCGCCACCCGCCGCAGCGGACCGCGGCGCTACGAGGGCACGCTGGACCAGGGACCCGCCGAGTTCGCCGGCCGCCCGTGCGGCCCGGATGCCGTGACCGCCGCCGAGATCGCCTCCTGGTTCTCCCTCGATGCCCACGACCTCGATCCGGACCTGCCGCCCGAGACGGTGTCGACCGGCCTGCGCTACCTGGTGGTTCCCGTACGGGGAGACGCGCTGGCCCGGGCCCGCGTCGCCGCTCCGCTCGACGTTCCGCTGGGCCGCGTCGGGGCCGGGTTCGCCTACCTCCTCGACGCCGCCGCCATGGAAGGGAGGCACTGGACCAACGACGGAGCCCTCGAGGACACGGCCACCGGCAGCGGCGCGGGCTGCGCCGCCGCGTACCTGCGCCGCCACGGCCGCATCGCCGACGGCGAGCCCCGCGTGCTGCGGCAGGGCCGCTTCACGGGCCGTACCGGGGAGATGACCATCAGCGCGTACGGGCGCGGGGATGCC
>NZ_JBHWBP010000422.1:0-6132 GCF_042735575.1 Streptomyces sp. NPDC059564
GGATTTTGGCCGACGTCCGCTCGCACTTACCGCCTGGCGGGCGGCATCGGCCGAGACCCCGCGCCCCCGCGCCTCAAACGCCGGCGGGGCTGGGTTTTCCCTCGGGCAGTCGGCCAGGTGCGAGTGGAGCTCAGCCAAAAACCAGCCCCTCCGGCGTTTGAGGAGCGGGGTCTGGGGCGGAGCCCCAGGGGGCCCCGCGCAGCGGTTACAGCAGGGCGTCGCGGTGGGCACCGCCCGCCTCGGCTACCAGCTCCGCGAGGGACTGGGACGGCCGCACCCGGGTGAAGCGGACCCCGCCCTCCGGGGGCACGGTGAAGCCGTGCACCGCCGGGCGGGGGAGGCTGTTGTAGCCGTAGTGGGCGGTGAAGAAGTACGCGCCCGTGTCCGGGACGGCGATCACGTCGCCCGGGAACAGCCGCGGCAGCTCCCGGGCCGTCGCGAGCAGGTCCCCGGCGAAACAGGCCGGGCCCGCGATGTCCTGGGCCACCGGGTCGTCGGTGCGCGGCGCGCCCTTGGCGTCGTACGGGAGGATCCGCAGCGGCCAGGACGCCGGGGCGTACACGGTACGGGTCGCCAGCTGCACTCCCGCGTGGGTCAGGGCGATGGGGCGGCCCCCGGTCTCCTTCGTGTACTCGACCCGGGCCAGGACCAGCCCGTGCTTGGCGAGCAGCGACCGCCCGAACTCCGTGACCAGCCCGTACGAGCCGTCGAAGAGCGCCGGGACGGCCTCGCGCAGGGCGTCCGCGTAGGCGGCGTAGGACGGGGTGTGCTCGTCGGAGGCGAAGTTCACCGGCAGGCCCCCGCCGATGTCCAGGGTGTCGATCTGGCGCCGGCCGGCCGCCGCGTTGACCTCCTCGGCCAGCGCGTGGACCTCCCGTACGCCCTCCGCGATGAGCGCCAGCGGCACCCCCTGGGAGCCCGAGTGGGTGTGCAGCCGGGTCAGCCACGGCCGGTCGAGGAAGGCCCGTACGAGCCGCTCCCGCGCGCCGGGGTCGCGCAGCGGGAAGCCGAACTTGGAGGTGGCGGTGGCCGTGGACAGGGCGTCGATGGTGCCCGCTCCGGTCTGCGGGTTGATCCGCAGACCGACCGGGGACGTGGTGTGCGGGGCCGTGGCCAGCAGCGCGTCGAGCCGCTGGAGCTCCTGGGCGTTGTCGGCGTTGACGGCGATCCCCAGGGCCAGCGCCTCGCGCAGCTCGGCCCCGGTCTTCGCGGGGGAGTCCAGCACCGTCCGCTCCGCCGGGACCCCGGCCGCCCGGGCCAGCGCGAGTTCGCCGGGGCTCGCGACCTCGCAGCCGATCCCGGCGTCCGCGAGCAGCCGCAGGACGGGGACCAGCGGGGCGGCCTTCACGGCGAAGGTGTGCAGGACGGGGGTGCCGGGCGCCGCCGCGGCCGCGAAGGCGGCGGTCAGCGCGGCGGCGGATGCTCTGATTCCGGCCACGTCCAGGAGACAGGCCACGGGCTCGGAATCCAGCAGCCCCTGCCCCATGGCGGCCCGTACGGCCAGGTCACGGAGGGTGGCGGGGTTCTGGGGGCGGGTCGGCGGGTGCGTCGGCTGGGGCGTCTCGGCGGCCATGGCGCCATCCCATCATCCGGCGGACCTCCCCGCAGCTGTTGACTGGATCTATTCATGCCGCGAGGATGTGAATGGATTGACCAACAGCGTCAGGAGGCACCCGCCATGTCAGGACCCCGCCCCGTACGGGCCGCGCGAGGCACCGAGCTCAGCACCCTGGGATGGCAGCAGGAGGCCGCCCTGCGCATGCTGCAGAACAACCTCGACCCCGAGGTCGCGGAGCACCCCGACAAGCTGGTCGTCTACGGCGGCACCGGCAAGGCCGCGCGCGACTGGCGCTCGTACGACGCCATGGTGCGCACCCTGCAGACCCTCAAGCAGGACGAGACCATGCTGGTCCAGTCCGGCCGCCCGGTCGGCGTGATGCAGACCCACGAGTGGGCGCCGCGCGTCCTGCTCGCGAACTCCAACCTGGTCGGCGACTGGGCCAACTGGGAGGAGTTCCGCCGCCTGGAGAACCTGGGCCTGACCATGTACGGCCAGATGACGGCCGGTTCGTGGATCTACATCGGCACCCAGGGCATCCTCCAGGGCACCTACGAGACCTTCGCGGCCGTCGCCGCCAAGAAGTTCGACGGAACCCTCGCCGGCACCATCACCCTCACCGCCGGCCTCGGCGGCATGGGCGGTGCCCAGCCGCTGGCCGTGACGATGAACGACGGCGTCGCGATCTGCATCGACGTCGACCCGCGCGCCATCGACCGCCGCATCGAGCACCGCTACCTCGACGTCAAGGCCGACAGCCTGCGCCACGCCCTCCAGCTGGCCGTCGAGGCCCGCGACGCCCGCAAGCCGCTCTCCATCGGCCTGCTGGGCAACGCCGCCGAACTGCTGCCGCAGATGCTGGCGGAAGGCGCCCCGATCGACATCGTGACGGACCAGACCTCCGCCCACGACCCGCTCGCGTACCTGCCGGTCGGCGTCGACTTCGACGACATGGCCTCCTACGCCGCCAAGGACCCGGCGGGCTTCACCACCCGCGCCCGCGAGTCGATGGCCACGCACGTCGAGGCCATGGTCGGCTTCATGGACGCGGGCGCCGAGGTCTTCGACTACGGCAACTCCATCCGCGGCGAGGCCCAGCTGGCCGGCTACGACCGCGCCTTCGCCTTCCCGGGCTTCGTCCCGGCCTACATCCGGCCCCTCTTCTGCGAGGGCAAGGGCCCCTTCCGCTGGGCGGCCCTGTCGGGCGAGGCCTCGGACATCCACAAGACCGACAAGGCGATGCTGGAGCTCTTCCCGGAGAACGAGTCCCTGCACCGCTGGATCAAGATGGCCGGCGAGCGCGTCCACTTCCAGGGCCTGCCCGCGCGCATCTGCTGGCTCGGCTACGGCGAGCGCGACAGGGCCGGCGAGCGCTTCAACGACATGGTGGCCGACGGCACGCTCGCCGCGCCGCTGGTCATCGGCCGCGACCACCTCGACTGCGGCTCGGTGGCCTCCCCGTACCGCGAGACCGAGGCCATGCTCGACGGCTCCGACGCGATCGCCGACTGGCCGCTGCTCAACGCCATGGTCAACGTCGCCTCCGGCGCGTCCTGGGTCTCCATCCACCACGGTGGCGGCGTCGGCATGGGCCGCTCGATCCACGCGGGCCAGGTCACCGTCGCCGACGGCACGCCGCTGGCCGGCGAGAAGATCCGCCGCGTCCTGACGAACGACCCCGGCATGGGCGTCATCCGCCACGTCGACGCCGGCTACGACATCGCCGAGTCGGTCGCGGACGAGCGCGACGTCCGCATCCCGATGCGCGAGGGTGACTCCGCGTGACCCAGGACACCGGCTGGTCGGCCACCGCCCCCGGGACCTCCGGGGGCGGTGCGGGGCGGGGAGAAGGCAGCTCGTTCCACGCCATGTGGGCGGACCTCGCACCCATCGGCCGGCACGCCGACTCCGGCGGGTACCGCCGGTACGCGTGGAGCGGCGCCGACGCCGACTGCCGGGCCTGGTTCCGGGCGCAGGCCGAGTCGCGCGGACTCGCGTACGAGGTCGACCGCAACGGCAACCAGTGGGCCTGGCTCGGCGACCCCCTCGCGGGCGACGCCGTCGTCACCGGCTCCCACCTGGACTCCGTCCCCGACGGCGGCGCCTTCGACGGCCCCCTCGGGGTGGTCTCCTCCTTCGCGGCCCTGGACGAACTCCGCGGCCGCGGCGCGGAGTTCTCCAGGCCGCTGGCCATCACCAACTTCGGCGACGAGGAAGGCGCCCGTTTCGGGCTGGCCTGCGTCGGCTCCCGGCTCGCCGCCGGACAGCTGACCAAGGAGAAGGCGTACGAGCTCCGCGACGGCGACGGCGTCAGCCTGCCCCAGGCCATGGAGCGGGCCGGGTACGACCCCGACGCGATCGGCGCCGACCCCGAACGCCTCGCCCGCATCGGCGCCTTCGTCGAACTGCACGTCGAACAGGGCCGCGCCCTGGACCTGTCCGGGGACCGCGTCGGCATCGCCTCCGCGATCTGGCCGCACGGCCGCTGGCGGTTCGACTTCCACGGCGAGGCCAACCACGCGGGCACCACCCGCCTGGTGGACCGCCGCGACCCGATGCTCACGTACGCGGCGACCGTGCTCGCCGCCCGCCGGGAGGCGGCCCTCGCCGGGGCCGTCGCCACCTTCGGGAAGATCGCGGTCGAGCCCAACGGGGTCAACGCCATCCCCTCCCTCGTCCGCGGCTGGCTCGACTCCCGGGCCGCCGACCAGGCCACCCTCGACACGGTCGTCACCGCCGTCGAGAAGGCCGCCCGCGAGCACGCCGGCCAGGACGGCATCGACCTCGACATCGTCCGGGAGTCGTTCACCCCGGTCGTCGAGTTCGAGCACGCCCTGCGCGACGAGATGAACCGGATCCTGGGCGGGGCCGTCCCCGTCCTCGGCACGGGAGCGGGACACGACGCCGGAATCCTCTCCGCCGCCGTCCCGACCGCGATGCTGTTCGTACGGAACCCGACCGGCGTCTCCCACTCCCCCCGGGAGTTCGCCGCCGAGGACGACTGCGTGGCCGGCGTCCTCGCCCTCGCCGACGTACTGGAAGGTCTCGCATGCAGTTGAAGGGGCACGTGCTGACCGCGCACAAGACGTACTGGCTGGAGCACGCCTGGCTCGGCACCCATGTCGAACCGGGCGTCGCCCTGGAGGTGTCCACCGACGGGCGGATCGCCGCGCTGCGCACCGGCGTGGACGCCCCGCCGCCCGGCGCGGAGGTGCTGCGCGGCCTGACCCTCCCGGGCCTGGCCAACGCGCACTCCCACGCCTTCCACCGGGCCCTGCGCTCGCTCGTGCAGATCGGCTCCGGCACCTTCTGGACCTGGCGCGAGTTCATGTACCAGGTCGCCCAGAACCTCACCCCGGACACCTACTTCGACCTCGCGCGGGCCGTGTACGCGGAGATGGCCCTGGCCGGCATCACCAACGTCGGCGAGTTCCACTACGTCCACCACGCCCCCGGCGGCACCCCGTACGCCGACCCCAACGCCATGGGCGAGGCCCTGATCGAGGCGGCCGCCGCCGCCGGAATCCGCATCACCCTCCTCGACACCGCCTACCTGGCCTCGGGCTTCGGCGAGGGCCCCAACCAGCACCAGCTGCGCTTCTCCGACGGCACCGCCGACGCCTGGGCCGAGCGGGTGTCCGCCCTCAAGCCCCGCGACCACGCCCTGATCGGCGCCGCGATCCACTCCGTCCGGGCCGTCCCGGCCGGTCAGCTCGCCACCGTCGCCGCCTGGGCGGAGGAACACCGGGCCCCGCTGCACGTCCACCTCTCCGAGCAGACGGCGGAGAACGACGCCTGCCAGGCCGCCCACGGCCGCACCCCGACGCAGCTCCTCGCCGACCACGGAGTGCTCGGTCCGCGCACCACCGGCGTCCACAACACGCACCTCACCGACGCCGACATCGCGCTGCTCGGCGGCACCACCACCGGCACCTGCATGTGTCCCACCACCGAACGCGACCTCGCCGACGGCATCGGCCCGGCCGGCCGGCTCCAGCACGCGGGCAGCCCGCTCTCGCTGGGCAGCGACAGCCACGCGGTGATCGACCTGCTGGAGGAAGCCCGCGCGATGGAGCTCAACGAGCGCCTGCGCAGCCACACGCGGGGGCACTGGACGGCGAACGCGCTGCTCACGGCCGCCACCGCCGATGGCCACGCGTCCCTCGGCCGGCCCGACGCGGGGCGGCTGGAGCCCGGCGCGCTCGCGGACTTCACCACCATCGCGCTGGACTCCGTCCGCACCGCCGGGCCGCTGCCGCGGCTGGGCGCCGAGACGGCCGTGTTCGCGGCGACGGCCTCGGACGTCCGCCACACGGTGGTCGGCGGCCGCCACGTGGTCCGCGACGGCGCCCATGCCCTGGTCCCCGACGTCCCGTCGGCCCTCGCCGAATCGATCGCAGCCGTCCGAGGCTGACGCTTTCCAGTCCCCCACCCCGCCCCTTCCCGAAACCGGGGGCAGGCCCCCGGACCCCCGTCCCGGGCGCTGCGCGCCCGGTGCGCTCAAACGCCGCGCGGGCTGGAATGTGCGCAGCAGATTCCAGCCCCGCCGGCGTTTGAGGCGCGGGGTCTGGGGC
>NZ_JBHWBP010000423.1:0-6062 GCF_042735575.1 Streptomyces sp. NPDC059564
GTTCGAACGAGTGGGTGTTGAAGAGTCCGCGGCCCTGGAGAAGCTCGCTTGGAAGGTCCGCAACGAGTTGGCGGCCGCAGGCCTGCCCGTGTTGGCCCCGGGGATGAACCCGGTCCTCGCCGGTGGCGCCGAGGTGGACATCGACGACGGTGCCGACACTGCCGGTGGAGTGTTCGTGGCCTGGCAGGCAAGCCCTCGCATGCGGGCCTGCGCGAGCCGCGCGTTCCGGCTGAAGCAGTTGGACGAACCGGTCCTGCGACACTCCAGCGCGGTCGGGGCCGCGATGATGCGGGCGATGGCCCAGGTCTTGGCCTCGGCGCGCTTCAGCGTCGAGGACGCGCGCGACGAATACCGCCCGCAACAGTTGCGGATCCTGGCCGGACCGCCGTCCGGACAGGATCCGGTGTGGTCGCTTCGCGACGACGAGCTGGAACTGCCCGGCTGGCAGGAGGCTCCCGCCGGCGATGCCGACTGAGGACACGGCGGATCACGGCGGCGGAGCATCGCGGGCGCCACGGGCCTGGTCCTGAAAGCGCTGGTCGCCGCCGTAGGCAGGGTGGTGCGGGGATCCGCTGCACGGCCGTGCACCCCACCTGAGATGGGGCCCCCGCCCCGAGTCTCAGGAAGGGAAGGCGGCAGGATGCGTGGGCGTTATGTTTCTGATCTTGAAAAGGGGCCGTGGGCAGTCGCCGGGGCCGCGAGCACGCTGGAGGAGAACGACATGATCCGCTTGTCTGCAGAACCCATGACGTGGGTAGCCGCCGGGGACAGCATCACCCAGGCCGTACTGCACACCCATGGCGCACGTGGCTGGGTGGAGCACCTGCAGGAACGGGTCAGATGGCAGATGGACCGGCTGACCGACATCGTCGTCAACACCGGTGTTTCCGGCTGGCGTGCCGTGGACGTGCTCGGTTCCTACGACCACCTGATCGGACGCTTCGCGCCCGACGTCCTGTCCATATCGCTCGGCACCAACGACGCGCGCGCAGGCCTGGCCGGGCTGCCGGAGTTCCACGACGCCATGCATCAGCTCATCGACCGTGCAGGCTCGCAGACCCAGATCGTCCTCCACACGCCGGTGCTGGTCAGCATCGCCGGCCGCGAGGCCCGCGGCACGCTCCCGGCTTACGCCCAAGCCGTGCGGGACATCGCGAAGGAGGCCGACGTCCTGCTGGTCGACCACGAGAGCCACTGGCGCGCGCACTTCGGCGATGCCGACCCCATCGCCTGGCTCGACGACCCGGCCCACCCCAACGCCGCCGGCCACCTTCACATGGCCGAGCACACCCTCCGGGTTCTGGGCCTGGGGCCCATGGAGCCCCGAACCTGAGTCAGCGCCGCGCTCTTCGGTGCTCAGGTCGGGCGCGTCTGGCAGCGGTCCCTTCACGGCCGAGCACCGCCAGTCGTCAGTCGGACAACGACGGTCGCCGTGGTCGGGCTCGGCGCAGCGGACGCAGGTGGTCGCTGCCGGTCGACTCGGGCCGCTCCTCCTGACCGTGTCGGGATGGATCGCCTTTACGTGCGACGACGCCGGGTAGCGGTCCCGATACCCCTGGGACTGATCACGCTAGTGGCCACTTGGACAGGACAACTGTCAACGCGTAGCTTGTCGGACTCCCGTGCGGGCGAGGATTGCGCTGGCGTCGTCGGCGAGGAAGAGCATGAAGGCCCACGTCCGGTCCGGTGAGAAGATGCGGCCGATCCTGACCCGAACGGCTTCGAGTCGGGTGAGGATGTCGACGGTGGATGGCAAGGCGAGAGTCTCAGCACCTCGCCTCCTCGCCTGCTCTCCCGCTGTCCGCTCAGTCGTCAAAGTGGAGCTCAGGCCGGGTCCAAAGGGTGAGGTCGCTGCTGGTGGCGACCGCCAGGGTCAGGCCGGAGGGAGAGAAACCGGCTGCGCGGAGTTCTGAGCACTCGGAGTGGAAGATGTGCCACCACGTCCCTCCCGCCGGGCCTTTGTGGGACCCGCCGTCGGCGGAGAGGATGACGCGGTCGTGGGGCCACTCGGGGCTGACGACGTCCAGGGTCCAGCCGTCTGGTGTGGTGCTGTGCAGGCCGCCGCCGAAGAGCCCGGCGATACGCACCTGCATGCCCTCGATTGGGCCGAGCCCGGGGCAGGTGAGCTCCGGCGACGCGTCCGGAGTGCTGGTGTCGGGGTCTGGGTCTCGGTCGCGGGCGACCTTCTCGCCGGTGACCGCGTCGAAGAGTCCATGACCGTCGCCGGACACGACCATGACGAGGTCGTGCCCGCTGTCGGGATGGACGGCGAAGCCAATGCCGAGCAGACCCCCGATGGGGGTCCTGAGGTCCAGCAGCGGCTGCCACGGCTCCGGGGCCGGCATGATGGTGGCGGCGATGTAGCGCTCGCGCAGCTTCTGCTGGTACTCCGTGATCAACTCGTCTCCTCGGGGCTGTCTGTGTCGGTCAAGAGCACAAACGATCAGTTTGAAGACGGCCCCAGGTGGCGCGCTTGCAGTGGTTCGGCGTGCGAGCGGGTGGTGTGGTGGCTGCGGTCATGGCGCCCGCACCCTGCTGGACCGTGACCGTCAGGGTCTGAGGATCAGACGGATCGGGTTGCCCTCCTTGCGCTCCAGGGCGTCCACGGCTTGCGCGGCCTCGGCCAGGGGGTGGATTCCGCTGATCGAGCCGGAGAGGTCCAGGCGGCGCATGCCCGCCAGGCGGACCAGGTCGACGAGGTCCTCGGGCCTGGATCCGTAGTGGCCCAGGACCTGTTGCCGGAAGCGGCAGAACCAGAGGTTGTCCAGGATGGTGAAGGGCTGGTCGGTGAGGCCGACCAGGACCAGCCGGCCGTGCTCGGCGAGGGCGGCCAGCGCCTGGTCCCGTGCGGCCGGCACACCGGCGAAGTCGAAGGCTGCGGCGACACCGCCAGCGCCTGCGGCGTCGCGTAGCAGGGTTCCGAAATCGGGGTCGGCGGGGTCCAGGGCGGTGTCGGCGCCGAGCCGGAGAGCCCGCTCGCGGGCGGCGGGCAGCGGGTCCACGGCGATGACCGGGCAGGCTCCCACCATGCGGAGCAGCTGGACGGCGTGCGCGCCGAGGCCGCCGACGCCCCACACCGCGACGGCTTCCGCGGGCCGTACGTTCGCGCCGGAGGTGATCGCCGCCCACGGGGTGGAGACCGCGTCGGGGATGATGCACGCCTGCTCGAAGGGGATTCCGGGCGGGAGGGGGACCACCGCGTCGGCTGCGGCCACCGTGTACTCGGCCCAGCCGCCGTCGATGTTCACCCCCCGGGTGCAGGGGGTTCCGTCGCGGAGCTCGCCGGCTTGGAGCACGACGGGGTCGCCCACGGCGAGACCGGTGACGCCGTCGCCGAAGGCCCTGACCTCACCCGCGGTCTCGTGACCGAGCGTCACCTTGTTCCCCGAACGGGGCTGCGGTTCGAGGATGCCCTGGATGAGGTGGACGTCCGACAGGCAGACCCCGGCCGCTCGTACCCGGATCAGGACCTGGCCCGGGCCCGGCTCGGGTACGGGCACTTCCTCGACAGCGAAACCGCCCCCTCCAGTGGTGAGCCTTCCGGCCAGCATCGTCTCCACGGACGGCCTGCCTCCTTGTATCCGCACCGCTTGGTGGTGCACCTTCGCCGAGTGAAGCGCACGGGCCCCGGCGGAACGCCGACCCATCGCGTGACGCGCCGGTGCTCAACGCTGTTCGGGCGCGAGCGGGTGGTTCGTGGCCCCTGCCGGGATCAGAGAGGCCCTGGTTTCGAGGCTCACCCGTCACCCGGCCGCCGACCTGACGGGCATTTTCTGCCAGGCCGCAGGGGCGGACAGGGTCTTCGCGGACGCCGTTCCGGCCGTGGGGGCACGGCTGATGGCGGTGATCCCCTTGGGGGACTACCGGGAGCGCAGGGTGGATCCGGGACACGCCGACGAGTTCGATCGATTGTGCCGGGCGGCCGCTGAAATCAAGGTGATGCCGTACCGGCGGACGACGCCGGATGCCTATGCTGCCGCCAATCCGTGCTCCTGGGGCGCGCTGAGCTGCTGATCGCCGTCTGGGACGGCCTTGAGGGCGGGCGCGGTGGGACGGCAGGTGTCGTAGCCACAGCCCAGGCCCACGCACTCCCTGCGGAGATCGTCCGGCCGGCCGGCGCCGAGCGCCGGGACGGGGAACGTACCGCCCGGCGGAGGAATCGCTGACGTGCAAGCGGACCGGCCTCCGGGAACCTCAGGCCCCATCTGGAGGATCCGCCTCAGCACACGAGCCGGGTGGCACGGCCGAAGTCGGCCCCACACCCGCAGGTGGCGTCAGGACCGGTTCCCGGCTCCGACGTGTGGTTGAGGCAGCCCACCGTCGTTCCGTACAGCTACGACTGGATCGACTTCCGCGGTCGGAAGAGTCCCCGGGGCCTCCTCCCCGACCTATCGCCTTCCCGAACGGTCACTGGCCAGTCGGCGGCGGTCCGTACGGCAGCCCGCCGCCCGGGCAGGGGCGGACGGGTGGTCTCGGCGGTCGCCGGCAGCGCCAGAGGTCCCGCGGTCCCGTGCGCCATCCGAAAGACGGGACCGGGCGGCGCGGCCACGTCGACAGGGTGTCCGGCGGGCAGCCACCAGCCCGACCGGTTCGGTGCTCCGCCACGAACCCATGCGGGGCATGGCGGACATCGCGGCCTTCAGCCCCGGGGCGGCCTCGCCGGGCCAGCCGGCACCGTGCGCCGCGAGCAGGATCCGCCCGGTACCGCCGAGCCCGATCATCACGTCGTAGCCGGTCCACGCACAGGTGGTCGACCCGATGGCCTCGGCGGCGAACTGCCATTGCGCCCAGGCGCGGTCGGCCGCCCCGGGTACGGCGTCGGCGAGCGAGGCGTGCGGCGGGGCCGTGCCCGCGAGACCGCCGCCGAGGGTGTGCCTCCGGACTGCGGGCAGCCCTTGGCTACGACAGCGGGCCATCTCCCGGCCCGGCGCCGCCGCCGGGCCGTACCGGCCGTCTCAGGGTCGTCCGGTCGCGAGCAAAGCCTCGATCATCAGGGCCATGACCTGCCGTGCTGCTTCGGGGGTACGGGTGAAGCGCAGGTGGTGCCATGCCTCCCAGGACGTGGTGGTCTCCAGCGCGGCGAGGAGGAGTGCACGACGGCCTTCCGGCTGGGCGGCGAACTCTGCCGCGAAGACGGCCTCCAGCTGGGCCCGGGCGACGCCGAGAGCGGTGTCGCGGCACCGGCGCAGTTTGTCCGACCGCTGTTCCAGCCGCACGGTGGTCAGCCGCAGAGGGGTGATCCATTCCAGTGCGTCCGCCCGGGCCGCGACGAGGGCGGTGATACGGGGCAGGAGGGGGCCGCTCACCGGCAGCTCGGGCTGGCGCGCGACCAACTCGTGAAGGCGGTGGTCGATGGCCTGGTCGATGATCTCCTCGATGCTCCCGAAGTGGTGGTGCACCAGTCGCGCGGAGGTACCGGCCCGGGCCGCGATCTTCGCGACGGTCGGGGCGGTCTCCCCCTCTTCTCCGAGTTCGAGTACGGCGTTGATGATGCGGGCCCGCGTCTGGCGGCCGCGCTCGACTCGGCCGTCACGGTGGTCGGCCGCTGTGTGGTCCTTCGGCATGGGGCGGTCCTCGGCAGGCATAGGGAGTGGGCGGGGTGCGGAGGTTCTCGTACGAGGGGTTGACGCGTCAGACAAGTTTCATAGAGTCTGCAATTATCTTCGCAGTCGAGGCCGGGAGGCCGCATGCGCATCCTCCGCACACCCGATCACTGCTTCACGAGTCTGCCCGACTGGCCGTACCGGCCGCACTACGTCGACGTCCCGGCGATGGACGGCAGTTCGGGCCGGTTACGAGTCCATTACGTGGACGAGGGCCCGCCCCGCGCGACCCCGGTCCTGTTGCTCCACGGCGAGCCCACCTGGTCCTACCTGTACCGCCACGTCATAGCGGGCCTGGTCGACCGCGGCCATCGGGTCGTCGCCCCGGACCTGATCGGCTTCGGCCGCTCGGACAAGCCCGCCGAGCAGCAGGACCACACCTTCGCCCGGCACGTGGCATGGATGTCCCACGCGCTGTTCGAGGGCCTGAACCTGCGACAGGTCACGTTGTTCGGCCAG
>NZ_JBHWBP010000424.1:0-5989 GCF_042735575.1 Streptomyces sp. NPDC059564
GTGGGGCCCGGGGCCCCCGGCCCGGTCCCCGTGGTCTGTCCCCGGGGGGGCGGGGGCCCGTGGGGCGCAGGGGGTGGGAGGGCCGGTGGCGCCGGCATGGGGGACGGATCCGTGGGGCGCGTCCGGCGCGGTCGGGGTGTTGGGCGGGGTTGCCGCGGGGGCCGGGTGCGGGCGGCGGGCGGGCATCAGTCGGCCAGGGTCAGGCCGCGGGACGTGACGGCCTTCTCGGCGGCCGACTGGCCTTCCGACAGGGCCTTCACCTGGTCCGCGCCGGCCGCCCCCTGCGCCGCGCTGACCTGGAGCTGCACCGGCCCCCACGTCCAGCCGGGCAGTACGGTCCCCGCCGCCTCGCTCGCGATGGCGTACGGGTCCTGCCCCTCGAAGTACGAGGCGTCGAAGAGCTTCGCCGCCTCCTTCCGCATCTCGGGGCTGGCCGGCAGTGCGCTGCTCGGCGCCTTCAGCGAGCTCAGCCGGGCCTTGATCGCCTCCGGTTCGGTGGTGACCCACCGGATGAACTCCGCGGCCGCCTTCGTCTGCCTGCTGCCCTTCGGCACGATGTACGAGGTGCCGCCGTACATCCCCGTGGCGGGCTTGCCGTCCCACGTCGGCAGCGGGGCGATGCCCCACTTGCCCTTGAGGTCCGGGTAGTTCGCCGGGAAGGTGCCCGCCGTCCAGGCCGCTCCGATCACCGTCGCGACCTGCCCCGAGCTGCGCTCCTTCGCCTCGCCCTCGCCCCACAGCGGGGTCTTGGAGGCGATGCCCGAGGCCAGCAGCCCGTTCCAGTACTCGGCGACCCTTCTCGACGCGGGATCGTCGATCGCGACCTTCCACTTGTCGCCCTCGGTCCCGTACCACTTGGCGCCCGCCTGCCACGACAGCCCGGCCAGCACCGCCGGGTCGCCACCGCCGAAGTTGGTGATCCGTACCGACGGATCGGCCTTGTTGATTTTCTCGCCGGCGGCCTTGTACTCCTCCCACGTCTTCGGCACGGCCACCCCGTGCTTCTCGAAGACGTCCTTGCGGTAGAAGAGTTCGAGCGGGGTGACGTCGAACGGCACCGCCCACGTCCGGCCGCCCAGTTTCACCAGCGACTGGACCGCCTCCGGGAATTTCTCGGAGACGAGCTTGCCGGAGGTCGCGCTCAGATCCTCCAGGTTGCCGCCGCTCGCGAACTCGGGGAGGGCCGAGTAGTCCATCGTGGCGATGTCGGGCGCGTTGCCGCCCTTGACGGCGTTCGCCAGCTTGGCCGCCCCGTCCGGCCCGCCCGGCACCGCCGAGAACCGCACCTGGATGTTCGGATGCGTCGTGTTGAACGCGTCCGCCGTCTGCTGCGCACCCGCCGAGGAGGACCAGTACGTGAGGGTGACCGGCTGCGCGGACGCCCCCGCCGCTCCGGGCACGTCCGCCCCGGGCTCCTGGCCGCACGCGGTGGCGAGGAGGGCGAGCGAGGCGAGCGACGCGGAGGCGGTGAGGGCGAGACGGGGAGTGCGGAAGCTGCGCGACATGATTCGGCTCCTACGGACGACCGCGTACGGCGGCGGATGGGAGAACGCGGCCCATCTTTTGCACGAACACGCACACCGTCAAGAGCGAATGCGCAACTCGATCAAAACAATCAGTTCGTGGTGATCGTCATGAACGGACATTCAGCCGGGGAAGCAGCTCCAAGTGCTGGCGCGGACCCTCGTCCCCCGACAGCCGGTCCAGCAGCAGGGCCGCCGCCCGTGCGCCCACCTCGCGCTTGGCCGGCGCCACCGCCGACAGCGGTACGTCGGCCAGCCCGGCCACCTCGTCGTCGTAGGTGATCACGGCCAGGTCCTCGGGCACCCGTACGCCCCGCGCCTGCAGCCGGGGGATCAGCATGATGGCGTCCGTGTCGCTGTGGATCAGGGCCGCGGTCACCCCGCCCGAGGTCACGGCCCCGCACAGGTAGTCCAGGGTCCGCGCGAACCGGTCCGCCACCGACAGCGCGCCCGCACCCGCCCCCGCACCCCCGCCGTCCTGGGCATCCGCCCCCGCATCGCCCGCGCCCGACCCCGTACCCGCCCCGGACTCCACCGCCGGCCACGGCGGCGCCGGCTCCAGCCCGAGAGCCGCCACGGCCGCCTCGTACCCGGCCCGCAGCCGCGCCGTCGTCGGCGTCTCCTGGCTGGCCAGCGCGATCCGCCGGTGCCCCCGCTCCGCCAGGTGCTGCACGGCCCCCGCCGCCCCGTGCGCGTGATCCGACACCACCCGGTCCAGCGCCGCCCCCGGATGCCCCGGCGGAGCCCACCGTTCCACCAGTACCACCGGCACCGGCAGCCCCGCCGTCCACGCGCCCTCCCCGGGACCCGGCGAGCCGGACTCCCAGTTCGGGGTCAGCAGCAGCCCGTCGGCCCCGGTCGACAGCAGCCGGTCGGCCTGCGTCCGGTCCTCGCCCGGCAGGTACCGGGTCAGCCCCACGGTCAGGCGGGCGCCCCGCGCCTCGACCACCTCCCGCGCGCCCCGCACGACGTCGGCGTAGTAGTACTCGGTCGTCGGCACCACCATCCCGACCACGAGACCGGCACCCCCACCAGCGCCCGCGACCGACCCCGCCCGTGCGCCCGCACCGGCCGGGGCGCGGTCCGGTCCCGCCCCAGGAGCCGGCTCCTCCACCCGGCTGATCACCCCGTGCATCCGGTGGATCTCCCCCCGGGCCGCCATCGCCTCGACGTCCCTCCGCAGCGTCACGGGGGAGATCCCCAGCTCACCGGCCAGCTCCGCCACCCGCACACTGCCCCGGGCCCGGACGAGCGCGAGCACCTGAGCCTGCCGCTGGTCCACATGTGGTCGCACGATGTCCCCCTGGGGTCCGTCTGGTCGAGTCGAGTCGGGTCGACTCGGGTCGGTCCGGCGTCCCCGCCATCATAGGCAATCGAAACGATCGATTCGATCGATTGCGTTCAACCGGTCATTGACGGCGCGGACGGCTCGTTCATATATTCGGCGGCGTCCGGCACCCCACGGCATCTCGCCCCTCTCCCGGGAGTCAGCGCATGCTCACGCACGACCAGGACGGATTCCGCCGCGCAGGACGCCCCCACCGCATCGTCTCGGGCGCACTGCACTACTTCCGGGTCCACCCCGACCTGTGGGAGGACCGGCTCCGGCGGCTCCGCGCCCTGGGCGCGAACACCGTGGACACCTACGTCCCGTGGAACTTCCACGAGACGGCCCCCGGACAGGCCGACTTCACCGGATGGCGCGACGTCGGCCGCTTCCTGCGCACCGCCCAGGACCTCGGCCTCGACGCCATCGTCCGCCCCGGCCCGTACATCTGCGCCGAATGGGACTTCGGGGGCCTGCCCGCGCGCCTGCTCGCCGTGGACGGCCTGCACCTGCGCTGCTCCGACCCCCGGTTCCAGGCCGAGGCCGACGGCTGGTTCGACCTCGTCGTCCCCGAGCTGCTGCCCCTCCTCGCGGGCCGGGGCGGCCCGGTGGTCGCCGTACAGATCGAGAACGAGTACGGCTCCTACGGCGACGACCGCCGCTACCGCGCCCACGTCGAACGGGCCCTGGTCGAACGCGGCGTCGACTGCCTGCTGTTCACGGCCGACGGCCCCGAGGACGCGATGCTCCAGGGCGGTACGGTCCCCGGCCGCCTCGCGACCGCGACCTTCGGCGCGCGCCCCGCCGAACGGCTCGCCGCCCTGCGCCGCTACCAGCGCACCGGCCCGCTCACCGCGATGGAGTTCTGGATCGGCTGGTTCGACCACTGGGGCGAGGACCACCACGTGCGCGCAGTCGAGGACGCCGCCGACGCGCTGGACGAACTCCTCGCCACCGGAGCCTCCGTCAACCTCTACATGGCCCACGGCGGCACCAACTTCGGCTTCTGGGCGGGAGCCAACCACACCGGATCCCGCCCCTGCGACCCCGGATACCAGCCCACCGTCACCAGCTACGACTACGACGCGCCGATCGGCGAGGCCGGCGAACTCACCCCCAAGTTCCACGCGTTCCGCGAGGTCATCGGCACGTACGTGCCCCTCCCGCCGGACCCGCTGCCCGCGCCGCGCCCCCGGATGACCCCCGCCATGGCGACCCCGGCGGGCAGCGCGCCCCTGCTCGCCGCCCTCGACCTCCTCGGCGGCCCGCCCCACCTGCGTCCCGCGCCCGAGTCGATGGAGAAGCTGGGCCAGGCCCACGGGCTGATCCACTACCGCACCACCATCACCGGCCCGCGCCCCGCGATGCCCGTACGGATCGACGGGCTCGGCGACCGCGCGTACGTCTTCGCCGACGGACGCCCCCTCGGCGTCCTCGACCGCAACGCCCCCGACGAGGGCCTCGACCTGGCCGTCGGCGAGAGCGGGGTGGTCCTCGACCTCCTCGTCCGGGCCCAGGGCCGGGTGAACTACGGGCCGTTGCTCGACGACCGCAAGGGCATCTGGCGCGGAGTCCGCCACGGCCACCAGCACCTCTTCGAGTGGGAGATCCGCCCCCTGCCGCTCACCGACCTCACGGCCCTCACCAGCCTCGACTGGACCACCGGCCACCCCTCCGACGGCACCCCCGCCTTCCACCGCTTCACCCACACGGAGTCCGCCGCCCCCGCCGACGGCTTCATCGACCTCTCCGCCTGGGGCACCGGCCTGATCTGGCTCAACGGCTTCCTCCTCGGCCACTACGACACCCCGCGCGGCCCCCAGCGCACCCTGTACGCGCCCGCTCCCCTCTGGCACGCCGGACCCAACGAGATCGTCCTGCTCGAACTGGAACGCCCCGGCGGCGTCCTGCCCCTGCGCGACCGGCCCGACCTCGGCCGCCCCACGGTCGTCACCCTGGAGCCGTGAGCCCGGACACCGTGCCGGCGGTGGCCCTTGTGCCTAGACTCGGTCCGATTGATTGATCATGCATCGAACGAGTGTGGAGGAAGAACCCTAATGCGCTATCTCCCGCTGGGCAGTTCAGGACTGCAGGTTTCCGCCGTCGGCCTCGGCTGCAACAACTTCGGCAGCCGCCTCGACGCCCCGGCCACCCGTGCCGTCGTGGACGCCGCCCTCGACGCGGGCATCACCCTCCTCGACACCGCCGACATCTACGGCGGCGCCGGCGGATCCGAGAGCCACCTCGGCCAGGCCCTCAAGGGCCGCCGGGACCAGGTGGTGCTGGCCACCAAGTTCGGCTACGACGGCGTCGACATGGGCTACGGGCCCGCCGCCGGATCCCGGGGCGGCCGCGGCTACATCCGGCGCGCCGTAGAGGAGTCCCTGCGCCGCCTGGAGACCGACCACATCGACCTCTACCAGCTGCACAGCCCCGACCCCGCCACGCCCATCGCTGAAACCCTCGGCGCGCTCACCGAGCTCGTCGCCGAAGGCAAGATCCGCTACATCGGACACTCCAACCTCAGCGGCTGGCAGCTCGCCGAAGCCGCCCACGCGGCCCGCGAGAACGGCGCCGTCCCCTTCGTGTCGGCGCAGAACGAGTGGTCGCTGCTCCAGCGTTCCGCCGAGCGGGAACTCGTCCCGGCCGCCCGGCACTACGGCGTCGGCGTCCTGCCGTACTTCCCCCTGGCCAACGGCCTCCTCACCGGCAAGATCCGCCGCGGTGCCCCCGTACCGCCCGGCTCCCGCCTCGAAGGGCGCGACTCCTACCTCACCGAGGAGCGCCTCGACACGGTGGAGGCCCTGGCGGCGATCGCGGAGAAGTACGACCGCACCCTCCTGGAACTCGCCATCGGCTGGCTCTCCGCCCAGCCCGGCTGCGCCTCCGTCATCGCCGGCGCCACCTCCGCCGAGCAGGTACGCGCCAACGCGGCGGTGGCCGACCGTCCGCTGGAGCCCGAACTGCTGGCCGAGATCGACTCCGCGGCGGCCGTCCCGGCGTAACCCGGCGGCGCTTCACCCGGGTGCCCGGCGCGGGCTGCGCACCCGGGACCGGCCCCTCCCGCAGAGTGCCGGACAGAACGGGACCGTGACGGCGGCCCGGTGCCGGAGGGACGGAGCCGCAGTGACGGATACCG
>NZ_JBHWBP010000425.1:0-5976 GCF_042735575.1 Streptomyces sp. NPDC059564
GGGGAACGGGTCCCCGCTCCGCCCCACGGACGGTCGGACCGGTCAGGCCAGGCGGGCCTTCACCTCGGCGACCAGGTCGGCCACGGCGACCGCGGTCTGCTCGCCGGCCTCCATGTCCTTCAGCTGGACGACGCCCTCGGCGAGGTCGCGCTCACCGGCGACGACGGCGAAGCGCGCGCCCGAGCGGTTCGCGTCCTTCATCGCACCCTTGAGGCCCTTGCCCCCGTACGAGAAGTCGGCGGCGACCCCGGCCTTGCGCAGCTCGGTGACGGCGGCGAACAGCAGCCGGCGGGCCTCGGCGCCGATCGCCACGGCGAAGACGTCCGTGGTGGCCGGGATGTCGAGCTCGATGCCCTCCGCCTCCAGGGCGAGCACCGTACGGTCCACGCCCAGCGCCCAGCCGACCGACGGCAGCGCCGGTCCGCCGATCATCTCGGACAGGCCGTCGTAGCGGCCGCCGCCGCCGACCGCGGACTGGGCGCCCAGGCCGTCGTGGACGAACTCGAAGGTGGTGCGGGTGTAGTAGTCGAGCCCGCGCACCAGCTTCTCGTCGTCCTCGAAGACGACCCCGGCGGCCGTGATCAGCTCGCGGACCTCCTCGTGGTACGCCTTGCAGGCGTCGCACAGGTAGTCGCGCAGCACGGGGGCGCCGACCAGCTGCTTCTGGACCTCGGCCCGCTTGTCGTCGAGGACGCGCAGCGGGTTGATCTCGGCCCGGCGGACGGTCTCCTCGTCGAGGTCGAGACCGCGCAGGAAGGCCTGGAGGGCCTCCCGGTAGACGGGGCGGCACTCCTTGTCGCCGAGCGAGTTCAGCAGGATCCGGAAGTTGCGCAGGCCCAGCGAGCGGTACGCCTGGTCGGCCAGGATGATCAGCTCGGCGTCCAGCGCCGGGTCCTCGGCCCCGATCGCCTCGGCGCCGACCTGCGAGAAGTGGCGGTAGCGGCCCTTCTGCGGGCGCTCGTAGCGGTAGTACGAGCCGGAGTACCAGAGCTTGGCCGGCAGGTTGCCCTGCTTGTGCAGGCTCGCCTCCAGCGCCGCGCGCAGGACGGAGGCGGTGCCCTCCGGACGCAGGGCCAGGTTCGAGCCGCCCTTGGTGGTGAGGGTGAACATCTCCTTGGTGACGATGTCGGTGGACTCGCCGACACCGCGCGCGAAGAGGTTCACGTCCTCGAAGCCGGGGGTCTCGACGTAGCCGTACCCGGCCGTGCGCAGGGGGGCGGAGATGGCCTCGCGGACCGCCAGGTACTTGGCCGAGTACGGCGGGATCAGGTCGTACGTGCCCTTGGGGGCCTTGAAGGTGCTCACGAAACTCTCGTCACATTCCTCGTCGTGGGGCGGCGGTCGGGTCCGCGCCCAGGCCGGCGGCGACTTCCCGCAGGTACGGGTTGGTCGCGCGCTCGCGGCCGATGGTGGTCTGGGAACCGTGGCCGGACAGCACCACCGTCGAGTCGTCCAGCGGCAGGCACACGCGGGCCAGCGACCGGAGCATCTCGGCGTGGGAGCCGCCGGGCAGGTCGGTGCGTCCGATGGAGCCGGCGAAGAGCAGGTCGCCCGAGAAGAAGACCGACGGGACGTCGGCCGCCTCGGGGGTCCTGAAGGTCACCGACCCCTTGGTATGACCGGGCGCGTGCGCCACCGAGAGATCCATCCCGGCCAGCTTCAGGACGCTGCCGTCGGTCAGCTCGCGGACGTCGTCCGGCTCGCCGACGGTCAGCTCCCCCATCAGCGGCATCCCGATGGAACGGCCGAGGGCCTTCTCCGGGTCGCTCATCATGAAGCGGTCCTCGGGGTGGATCCAGGCCGGTACGTCGTGTGCTCCGCACACCGGGACCACCGAGGCCACGTGATCGATGTGGCCGTGGGTGAGGACGACCGCGACGGGCTTGAGCCGGTGCTTCTTCAGCGTCTCCTCGACACCCTGGGTGGCCTGGTGGCCCGGGTCGATGATGACGCACTCCTCACCGGCGGCGGGGGCGACCACGTAGCAGTTGGTCCCCCAGGCCCCGGCGGGGAATCCGGCAATCAGCACGTTCGTCCCTCAATCGTCGTCCGGCGGGATGCAGCGGTTCGGAATCTGCTGCTCAGAGCCTACCGGCGCCCCTCATTACACAGCGAACCCATATACGGTACGGCCTAACCGAGCCCGGACAGCGGTACCAGAGACGCACAAGGAGACGACCCGGTGGTCACGAGCGATCAGCGTCGGCGACAGCTCGCCAGGGAGAAGTACGAGCGCCAGCAGCAGCGGCGGGCCGCGGCCCGCCGCAAGGCGCGGCAGCGCTGGGCGGTGATCGGCGCGGCCGCGGCCGTGGTGGTGGCCACCCTGGTCGGCCTGGTCGTGGGCGGCGTCTTCGACAGCAAGGACAAGAAGGACGCGGCGGCCGAGCCCTCGCCGTCCGCGTCGGCGCCCGAGCCGAAGAAGTCCCCCTCCCCCGCGATGGCGATCGACGACAAGGCGAAGTACACCTTCGCCCTGAAGACGAGCGCGGGCGACGTCACGTTCGAGATGGACGCGGCGAAGACCCCGCAGACCGTCAACTCGTTCAAGTCGCTCGCCGACAAGGGCTTCTTCGACAACACCAAGTGCCACCGCCTGGTGACCGGCGGGATCTACGTCCTGCAGTGCGGCGACCCGCAGGGCACGGGCATGGGCGGCCCCGGCTACACCATCCCGGACGAGAACCTGGACGCGCTGGGCAAGCCGAACGGGCAGGGCCAGGTGATCTACCCGGCCGGCACGGTGGCGATGGCGAACACCGGCCAGCCGGGCTCCGGCGGCAGCCAGTTCTTCCTGGTGTACAAGGACAGCCCGCTGGCCCCGTCCTACACCCCCTTCGGCAAGATCGACGCGGCCGGGCTGAAGGTCCTGGAGGACGTGGCCAAGGCCGGCACCGCCGACGGCGCCCAGGACGGCGCCCCGAAGACCGCCGTGGTGATCCAGAAGGGCACCGTCACCAAGAACTGACGGGGCGCGGCCGCCCCGGGCCCGGCCGGCCCGCCGCCCGTACGCCGATATTCCGTCGTGCGGGATGCGGACAGCCGGCCCGGCGGTCGCCTATGTTTGCGTTGTGCAGGGCGGGCGCTGCCCGCCCCAGGAAACTGTGGACGATGCCCGGGGGGCGAACCCCCTCACGGGCATCAGGTGGAGGAGGCGCTGTGAGCAGCGACCCGTGGGGCCGAGTCGACGAGACCGGCACCGTGTACGTGCGTACTTCCGAGGGCGAGCAGGTCGTCGGCTCGTGGCAGGCGGGCACCCCTGAGGAGGCCCTGGCCTACTTCGAGCGCAAGTACGAGGGCCTGGTGGTCGAGATCGGCCTCCTCGAACGGCGGGTGCGGACCACCGATCTGTCCGCCAAGGACGCCCAGACGGCCATCGAGCACCTGCGGATCCAGGTGGACGAGCACCACGCCGTGGGCGACCTCGCCGCGCTGCGCGTCCGGCTCGACAAGCTGGTGGCGACCGTGGACTCGCGGCGCGAGGAGCGCAAGGTCCAGAAGGCCAAGCAGGCCGACGAGGCCCGTACGGCCAAGGACGCGCTGGTGACCGAGGCGGAGCAGCTGGCGCAGAGCGACCAGTGGCGCAGCGCCGGTGAGCGGCTGCGGGCCCTGGTGGACATCTGGAAGGGTCTGCCCCGGCTGGACCGCAAGTCGGACGACGAGCTGTGGCACCGCTTCTCGCACGCCCGTTCCGCGTTCTCCAAGCGCCGCAAGGCCCACTTCGCCGCGCTGGACGCCCAGCGCGAGGACGCCCGCAAGGCCAAGGAGAAGCTGGTCGCCGAGGCGGAGGCGCTGTCGAAGTCGACGGACTGGGGTCCGACGGCCGCCCGCTACCGCGAGCTGATGGACAGCTGGAAGGCGGCGGGCAGGGCGCAGCGCGAGTCCGAGGACGACCTGTGGAACCGTTTCCGCGGAGCCCAGGACGTGTTCTTCGCGGCGCGCGGCGAGGTCTTCGCCGAGCGGGACGCGGAGCAGGTCGAGAACCTGAAGCTGAAGGAGGAGCTCGCCGTCGAGGCGGAGAAGCTCGTCCCGATCACCGACCTGAAGGCGGCCCGTGCGGCCTTCCGCTCCCTCAACGAGCGCTGGGAGGCCATCGGTCACGTACCGCGGGACGCGCGTCCCAAGGTCGAGGGCCGGATGCACGCCGTGGAGCGGGCCATCCAGGAGGCCGAGGAGGGCGAGTGGCGCCGTACGAACCCGGAGGCGCGGGCCCGTGCGGCCGGTCTGACGGGGCAGTTGCAGGCGGCCGTCGACAAGCTGCGTGAGCAGATCGACTCCGCGCGCGCGGCGGGCAACAACGCGAAGGCCGACAAGCTGGCCCGGGAGCTGGAGGGCCGCCAGGCCCTGCTCGACCAGGCGCTGAAGGGCCTGGAGGAGTTCGGCGGCTGATCCCCCGGAACCCCTTGGACGGACATCGCCGGATGGTCGCGGCGGTGTCCGTCCGTCGTATGTGCGCCCATTCGTTACGTGGTTTCAACACAGGGTGCGCGCTGGGAGCACCTGACACCTGTGTACCGTTGTACGGTGCCGCCTCGGCGGCCTTCTGCCGGGCGACGACCAGGATTGAATGTGACGCATACCCAGATACGCGCTGATGTCCCAGACTCACTGCTCGTTGCAGAGCCACTCGCCGGCAAGAAGGACTCCGGACTCCGAGGCGTCGGACGGCGCGTACTCTCCCACCTCCAGCGCGCGCGGAAGGCGCTGCTGATCCACATCGCACTGCGCGCGACCGGTCTCGCCGTCATGGCGGTCTGGGCCGAGCGCAAGGGTGTGCAGCCGCTGGAGATCCTGGGTGGGCGCTGGGACGCCATCTACTACCTGCACATCGCCGAGAACGGTCTGACGACCCCGCTGGCGACTCCGTCCCCCTGTGCGTTCGCGGGGCCGAGCTGCCAGATGGCGTTCTTCCCCGTCTACCCGATGATGATCCGCTGGACCTCGTACGTCACGCACCTGCCCATGAACTGGGTGGCGATGGGCCTGGCGCTGTTCGCCTCGGTGATCGCGGCGTGGGGCATCTTCGCGGTGACGGACAAGATCTACGGCCGCCGGGTGGCGCTGTTCACCTGCGCGCTGTTCGCGATCGTGCCGGCCGCGCTCGTGCAGTCGATGGCGTACACCGAGCCGCTGTTCCTCGCCCTTTCGGTGTGGGCGATGTACGCGGTGATGACCAAGTCCTGGCTGACGGCGGGTGTGCTGGCCTTCTTCGCCGGTGCGACGCGGCCGTCCGGTTCGGCGATCGTCGCGGCCGTGGTGCTGGCGGGGGTCTGGGAGTACGTCCAGTGGCGGCGCGGGCGCCGTTCGCAGCGGCCTCCCGTGGGCCGGATCGTCACGGCCTCGCTGATCGCCCCGTTGGGGTGGTTCGGGTACGTGGGGTACGTCGGCTGGCACTTCGGGCGCTGGGACGGGTACTTCGAGCTCCAGCGCCGGTGGGGTTCGGTCTACGACGGCGGCTTCGACACGCTCAACGAGCTGAAGAAGACCTTCACCGAGGTGCACACCACCCTCAACCACGTGGTGGTCTCGCTGACCGTGGTGGTGGCCGTGGTGCTGTTCGTCCTGATGACGCGCAGGCGCCGGCCCCCGATGGTCGTGTGGATCTTCGCCGCGATGATCATGCTGATGGCGCTGGGCGGGGCGGGCTTCTACTTCTCGAAGATGCGCTTCATCATGCCGGCGTTCCCGCTGCTGTTCCCCTTCGCGCTGGCCCTGGCCAGAGCCCGCAGGAGCACGGTGGTGTGGATCATCGGCTCGGCGACCGTGGTGTCCGCGCTCTTCGGAGGCAACCTCAACTTCGTCTGGTGGGGCTGCCCCTGATCCGGCCCGGCAGCCGCCCGCGCACATGACGGTGGGGGGGCCCCCCGCCGGGGGGGGCCCCCCCGCCACTGGGGTCCGGGCCGCGCCCCCCCCGCCCCCCCCCCCCGGGGGCGGAGACAACAAAAAAAACCCCCCCCACCCCAAACCCACGCGGGGTGG
>NZ_JBHWBP010000426.1:0-5971 GCF_042735575.1 Streptomyces sp. NPDC059564
GGCGGCAGCTGTACGTGAACTCCGCCGCGGCGGTCCGCTCGTCCGGGGAGATCAGCTGGAGCTCGGCCCGCGCCGGGTAGCGGCCGGTCCCCTGGAAGGTCCACAGCAGGTGCAGCGTTGCCTCCCGGCGCCCGCTCGGCACCCGCTCCGTCAGCTCGTCCGACCGCGTGCCGTCGCTGCGGACCCAGCGGTAGGTGAGGGTGCCGGGCCGCCCATTGGTGTGTACGACGGCCACCACATCGGCGGCCGCGTCGCAGCCGGGACCCGCCGGGTCGGTGGTGACCGCCAGGTCCCGGACGACGACGGCGGGCCCGAACCGCTGCCAGCCCAGATAGGCCAGCACCAGCGCCAGCACGGCCGCGGCGAGGGTGTACCGGCGCCAGCCGCCCCCCGCGCGCCGCCCGGGCCGGACCGGGGCGGGCGCCAACGGGAACGGCGCGGGCAGTGCCGCCGTCACCCCCGGCCCGAAGCGCAGGACGGACCCCTCGACCCGGTCGGGCGCGGCGTCGGCGGGCGGCGGAGGGCCGGTGAACCAGTGGCTGCCGAGGACCGTCGCGCTGTACTCGTCGTCCTCGTCGGCGGCGTGCGGGGCGCGGGGATCGCTCATCGCGGCACCTCCTGGTCCTGGCAGCGCAGCAGCTGCCGCGAGTCGGCGGCCGCGCCGGTCGCGGCGGCCGGCTTGGTGGTGACGCGGACGCCGCCGTAGCAGCCGTGCCCCCGGCCGAAGGTGTGGGAGCGGACCACGGGGGCCAGGGACCCGGCCTGCACGACGACCGTCTCGGAGCCGTCGGCCACCGCGTACTCCCCCTGCGCGGAGCCGAGGTACCACTCCAGGACCACCGTCACCGGGCCGCTCCCCTGGGCGGCGACCGAGACGGTGGCGTCGCCCCGGTAGACCCCGGGCTTGAGCGAGACCTTCACGTCGGTCACCTTCAGGGTGGGCGTCGGCGTGGGCGTCGGGGACCAGGACACGGTCGGCTTCCCCGTCGGGCTCACGGAAGGGCTCGGGCTCGCCGGGTACGAGGGCGTCGGCGTCGGGGACCAGGACGGGGAGGGTGAAGCCGACGGGCTCGGGGACACCGCGGGGGAGACCGACGGGGAACCCGGCGGGGACGCGGTCGGGCCCGGGGCGGGCGACACCGGCCCGGGCGGGGCCGCGCTGGTGGTGGCGAACGCGCTGAGCGCCGAGGCCCCGGGCGGGGTGCCCCCGACGGCGTCCGTGGTCAGCACCAGCACGGCGCCCAGGACGAGGGCCAGCCCGGCCGCGAACCAGCCGGCCCGCCCCGGGGCCCAGCCGGCGCCCCGGCCGATCGAGGTGGTGGCCACCGCCGTGGTGCCCGCCGCGGCGGCACCGGCCGAGGGGAACAGCAGCGGCAGCAGGGCGGCCAGCGCGGCCAGCTTGCGCTGCCCGCGCCGCTCCCACCCGGGCCCGTACGCGGCCAGGGCCAGCGCCTCCAGTTCCGCCACGAAGGCCTCGGCGTTCTCCGGCCGCTGCTCCGGCCGCTTGGCCAGGCCCCGGCGGATCAGCGGCCGCACCGGCTCGGGGGCCTCGGTCTCCGGCACCGGCGCCTCGATGTGCTGGACGGCCAGCTCCGCGAAGTTCTCCCCGTCGTAGGGCTTGCGGCCGGTCAGGCACTCGAAGAAGGTCGCGGTGGCCGCGTACACGTCGGCGGCCGGCGAGGCGGGCTCCCCCTGCCACTGCTCGGGCGCCATGTAGGCGGGGGTCCCGGCCACCCCGGGGGTGGTGCCGCGGCCCGCCGCGATGCCGAAGTCGACCAGCTTGGAGGAGCCGTCCGGGGCGACCAGTACGTTCTCCGGCTTGTAGTCGCGGTGGACGACGCCCGCCCGGTGGGCCGCGGCCAGCCCGAGCAGCGAGCCCTTGAGGACCACCAGCGCCGCTTCCGGCTCCGCCCGGCCCGACTCCCTGATCACCGCGCGCAGGGAGATCCCGTCGACCAGCTCCATGACGATCGCGGCGCCGCCCGGCGCCTCCACGTACTCGTACAGACCGACCACGTACGGGGATCCGAGCCCGCCGAGCAGCCGCGCCTCCGCCCGGAACTCCCGGACGAAGGCCGGGTCCCGGCGCAGCCGCTCCGAGAGGTACTTCACCGCGACCGCCGTGCCGGTGGCCGCGTGCACCGCCAGCACGACCCGGCCGCTGCCGCCCGCGCCGAGCTCCCGGACCTCGTCGTAGCCGGGCACCGTCCAGCCGTAGTCCATCGTCCGCCCCCGTCCGTGGCGTCACCGGCCCCCGAGGGTGCCCGGCCGGTCGTCCCCCGACCGGCCACCCACGAGGACACGGTTTCCGCCACGGCCGGTTCCCAACCGCTCCGTGCGGTCCGGGCTCCGCCGTCCGCTGCGCTCAGGCTGCGGCCGAGACCGCGCCGATCATCGCGTGCAGCCGGTCGGCGGCCGCCCGCCCGAACGCCGGATCGTTGATGTGGGTGTCGTAGTCGTAGAGACGGGCGGCGCTCCCGAGCAGCCCCTCGCGCAGCGCCGTGAACAGCGCCCGGTCCGCGCCGGGATCGTGGTAGGGGCCGCCCGGCGCACCGAGCGTGGACAGCCCGCGCAGCGGCAGGCAGACCGCCGTCGGCCCGGTCGCCGCGCGGAGTTTCGCCGCGACCCGGCGGCCGAGTTCCGCGCATTCGGACTCGGTCGTACGGATCACCGTGATCGACGGGTTGTGGACGCGGACCCGCCGGTAGCGGGCCCGTTCGGGCAGGGACTCCAGCGGCCCGAACTTCACCATGTCCAGCGCCCCCAGGCTCACCACCTGCGGGATCCCCGCCCGCCCGGCCGCGCTGAGCCGGTCGGGCCCGGCCGTGAGGATGCCGCCGCACAGGTCGTCGGCGAGCTCGCTGAGGGTCAGGTCCAGCACCCCGGCGAAGATCCCCTGCCCGGCCAGGGTCTCCAGGGTGCGCCCGCCGGTGCCGCTGACGTGGAAGACCAGCACCTCGTAGCCGAGTTCGGTCAGCCGCTCCCGGGCCGCGTCCACGCCGATCGTGGTCACCCCCGCCATGCTCGCCGCGACCAGCGGCCGCGCGCCCGCCCCCAGCCGGGCCGGGCGGCGCAGGTCCATGGAGGCGCGCTGGAACCCCTTGGCCATCCCGGCGACGGCCTCCACGGCGTTCGCCAGCACCGGCGCCGAGACGCTGTTGATCCCGGCGATGTCCACCACGCTGTACATCATCGTGATGTCCGCCGATCCGACGTACGGGGCCACGTCCCCGGACGCCATCGAGGAGACCATCACCTTCGGCACGCCCAGCGGCAGCGCCCGCATGGCCCGTGTCGCGATCGAGGTGCCCCCGCTGCCCCCGATCGCGAGCACCCCGTGCAGCCGGCCCTCGGCGTGCAGGCCTAACAGGGCCGCCTCGGCGCCCCGGGCCATCGTGGTCACGGCCGCGCCCCGGTCGGCGGCCTCCCGCAGCCGTGACAGTTCCGTTCCCGCCGCCCGCGCCACCTCTTCGCGCGGTATGTCCGCGGGCACCCGGGGCTCGCCCATGATCCCCGTATCGACCAGTACCACCTCGACGCCGGCGCGCAGCAGCCTCTCGCGCAACCAGCCGTACTCGACACCCTTGGTGTCCAGGGTTCCCACCAGCACGACGCTCGTCATATGTGCAATGTCCACGCAGGTGGGGTTTGTTGGCAAGTAAAGGTCAGGTCAACCCTCCAGGAGCACCAACAGTCGCTCCAGGAACGGAATTTGACTGATCATCAGCTTGTTTCGGGCCAGCGGGGGAGCGAACCAGGCCACCCGGTCCAGCTCCGGGAACTCCTGCTCCCGCCCCGAGTGCGGGGGCCACTCCATCGTGAACGTCCCGGGCTCCATCAGCGCCGGATCGAGGTCCGCCTCCACCGCCCAGATCGTCACCAGCTTCCCGCTGCTCAGCCGCACCTCGCCCAGCGGCAGGTACGCGCCCTCCGGCGGCGGCAGCCCGAGCTCCTCCGCGAACTCCCGGCGGGCCGCGTCCCGCGGTGTCTCGTCCGGCCCGTACTCGCCCTTGGGGATCGCCCAGCCGCCCGCGTCCCGGCCCGCCCACAGGGGTCCGCCCATGTGGCCGAGCAGGACCTCCGTCGCGCCGCCGGTGCGGCGGAACAGCAGCAGGCCCGCGCTGCGCTTGTGCCTCTTCGGCTCCGTCATGGCTCCATGTATGCCCCGGCCGGCCCGCGCTCAGTGCGCGTGCGGGCCTTCCCGGTGGACCGGGCCGTGCGCGTCAGCGCAATGCGGGTCCTCGCCGCCCGGCTCCTCGCCCGCCCGGCCGACCGACAGCAGCGCCTCCTGCGCGTGGTCCACCTGGAGGGTGGTGTGGGTGATCCCGTACTCCTTCGCCAGCAGCCGCTCCAGGTCCCGGCGTACCGCGTGGCAGTCGCCGTCGGCCTCCACCAGGACGTGCGCGGACAGGGCCGCCTGCCCCGAGGTGATGGTCCAGATGTGCAGGTCGTGCACCTCGGTCACGGGCGGGTGCCCGACCAGGCGGTCACCGACCGCGTCCGGGTCCATGTGCGCCGGGGCGGCCTCCAGGAAGATCCGGCCGGACTCGCGCACCAGCCCGTAGCCCGCCTTCACCATCAGCACCACCACCACGAGCGTGGCGATCGAGTCGGCCTGCACGAAACCGGTGGTGAGCACGATCAGACCGGAAATCGCCGTCCCGATGAAGGCGAAGAGGTCGTTCAGAATGTGCTGGTAGGCGCCCTCCACGGCCAGCGAGGACCGGTTGGCCCGCGAGATGCACCAGGCCGCCGCCACGTTGACCACGATCCCGGCCAGCGCCGTCACCAGCACCAGTCCGCCCTCCACCGGCGGCGGGTCGATCAGCCTGCGCACCGCCTCGTACGCCAGCCAGGCCGCCAGCAGCAGCAGCGTCAGGCCGTTGGCCTGGGCGGAGAGGATCTCCGCCCGCTTGAGGCCGTACGTGAACCCGCCCCGCGCCGGGCGCGCGGCCAGCCGCATCGCGATCAGCGCGAGCACGATCGAGACGGCGTCGGTCAGCATGTGCGCCGCGTCGGAGATCAGGGCCAGCGACTGGGCCATCACGCCGATGACCACCTCGACGGCCATGAACCCGCCGATCAGGGCGAGGGCTATGCCCAGCCAGCGGCGGTCGGCGTCCGGGTCCACACCGTGGCTGTGCCCGGCGTGCCCGTGGCCGTCGCCGTGCGCGTGGCCCGCCTGCCCACCGGTGCCGGCGTGCTCGTCCTCGTGCACGTGTGCGTCCGCATGGTCGTGCCCGGTCATGGCATCCCCCGTTTGTTCGGTTCCGACGCGTGAAGTGAAGCGCACCTCGCCGGGATCGGCAAAGGCTGCAACGGGGACCGTTGTCATTCCCTTTAAGACCCCTCTGACCTGCGGGTACGCTGCCCGCGCCGGGCGCGGCCGATCGTGGGAAGATCTCCCCATGGTCCAGCGCCCCGGTGCGGACACCGCGCCCGAACTCGTCCTCGAAACCGCCAGGGGCTCGACCGACATGAGCCCGGGGCGGACCTACCACGTCGGCCGGGACCCCCTCTGCGAGATCTGCCTCGACGACGCCCGCGTCTCCTGGCACCACGCGGTCCTGCGCCCCGACGGCGACCACTGGACCGTCGAGGACGAGAACAGCACCAACGGCACCTGGGCCGATGGCCACCGCGTCCACGCCTGGAACGTCGGCCCCGGCAGCGAGCTGCGTTTCGGCAGCGCCCTGGACGGCCCGCGCGCCGTCCTGTCCGTCCGTACGCCCCCGCCCGCGGCCGCCGCACGCCCCGCCCCGCCCCCGGCGCCCGCCCCGCCCCTGCCCCCGGCCCCCGTCCCAGCCCCCGTCCCGGTGGCGGACCCGGCGCCGGTCGCGCCTCCGGTCCCGGCCCCCGTCCCGGTCGCGCACCCCTGTGTTGTCCTGGGACGTTGGTGACACGCGTGCTGGGTTCTTGAAATGGGTGAGGGCCTCCGGGTTCGGTGTGGATTGCGACATCTACATCGATC
>NZ_JBHWBP010000427.1:0-5956 GCF_042735575.1 Streptomyces sp. NPDC059564
ACCTTGGCCTCGAAGGCCAGCGCGCTGCCCCCGGTGGTGAGCTGGTCCACCGTGTCGATCAGGTACGTCTCGGCGGCGCTCGGCGGCTGGGTCCGGCCGGGCCCGGGGACCGTCGTACGGCATCCCGCGCTCGGGTGGCGGCACAAGCCCCTGACCGCCGAGCTGTCGGAGGCCCTCGGGCTCCCGGTCCGGGTGGACAACCACGCCCGGGCCGTCGCCGGGGCGGAGATCCTCTTCGGGCACCCCGCGGCCCGCCGGAGCCTGGTGCACCTGTTCATCGGCAACGTGGTCGACGCCGCGTTCGGCATCGAGGGGACCGTGCACCAGGGCCCCGGCTCCGCCGCCGGGGACGTGGCGCACCTGCCGGTGCCCGGCTCCGCGGCCGCCTGCGCGTGCGGACGTACGGGCTGTCTCCAGGCGGCCGCCTCCGACACCGCGCTCGGCGCCGAGGCCGTGCGGCGCGGGATCGTCCCCGACCCGTCGGTCCCGCTGCTGGTCGACGCCGCGGCCGCCGGGGACCCCCGCGCGGACCGGCTGCTGCGCGAGCGCGCCCGGGACGTGGGGCGGGCCGCCGCGCTGCTGCTCGACGTGTTCAACCCGGCCGTCATGGTCGTCACGGAACTGTCCAGCGTGCTGCACGAGGGCTACCTCGACGAGATCCGCGCCGCCGCCGTCACCCGGTCGCACGTGTGCGACGACCCCGGACGGATCATCGCCCCGCACGCGGGTCCCGCCGTCCTCCCGCAGGCCGCGGCCACCGTACTGCTGGGACCGCTGTTCGCGGACCCCGCCGGGCTGACCTGGGAGTGCGAGATCACATCCGGCGGTCATGGTCTCGGTTGAGCGCCCCCCCTAGCATTCGAGCCATGACGGTCCTGCCTGACGACGGGCTCTCCCTGGCCGCCGAATTTCCTGACGCGACACATGAGCAGTGGCAACGCCTCGTCGAGGGTGTCCTGCGCAAGTCGGGCAAGGAAGTATCCGGCGAGGCGGCGGAAGTAGCGCTGTCCACCAAGCTCGAGGACGGGCTCATCACCCGCCCGCTGTACACGGCACGCCCCGACGGGGACGGCCCCGACACCGGCTTCCCGGGGTTCGCGCCCTTCGTGCGCGGCGGTACCCCCGAGGGCACCGGCGTCTCCGGCTGGGACGTGCGCCAGCGGTTCGCGGGCAGCGATCCGGTACGGGTCAACGAGGCGGCCCTCGCCGACCTCGAGAACGGCACCACCTCCCTCTGGCTGACCGTCGGCCGGGGCGGTCTGCCCGCCGACGGCCTGGCCCGGGCGCTGGAGGGCGTCTACCTCGACCTCGCGCCCGTCGCCCTCGACGCGGGCGCCGAATACGCGGAGGCCGCACGGGCGTTGCTCGCCCTGTACGCCGAGCGCGGGGTGGCTCCGGCGCAGGCGCGCGCCTCCCTCGGCATCGACCCGCTGGGCCACGAGGCCCGGACGGGCGAGGCCGTGGACGCGGCGCCCGCAGCGGAGCTGGCCCGGGAGGCGGCCGCCTCCTGGCCGGGCGTGCGCGCCCTGACCGTGGACGCCCTGCCGTACCACGAGGCGGGCGGCTCGGCCGCCGAGGAGCTGGGCCTGTCCCTGGCCACCGGGGTGGCGTACCTGCGGGCCCTGACCGGGGCCGGCATCGCCACCGAAGCCGCTTTCGGGCAGCTGGAGTTCCGTTACGCGGCGACCGCCGACCAGTTCCTGACCATCGCCAAGCTGCGCGCCGCCCGGCGCCTGTGGGCACGGATCGCCGAGGCCTGCGGGGCCCCGGGGGCGGGCGCCCAGCGGCAGCACGCCGTCACCTCGCCGGTGATGATGACCCGGCGCGACCCGTGGGTGAACATGCTGCGCACCACCGTGGCCTGCATGGCGGCGGGCGTGGGGGGCGCGGATTCCGTCACCGTGCTGCCCTTCGACAGCGAGCTGGGCCTGCCGGACGCCTTCGCGCGGCGGATCTCCCGCAACACCTCCACGGTCCTGCTGGAGGAGTCGCACCTGGCCCGGGTGATCGACCCGGCCGGCGGCTCGTACTACGTGGAGCGGCTCACCGACGAACTGGCGCACGCCGCCTGGGAGTTCTTCCAGACGGTGGAGCGGGCGGGCGGCCAGGCGGCCGCGCTGCGCTCGGGGCTGGTCGCGGAGCGGCTGGCGGCCACCTGGGCCGTGCGTTCGAAGCGGCTGGCCACGCGCCGCGAGCCGATCACCGGGGTGAGCGAGTTCCCGATGCTGTCGGAGAAGCCCGTCGTGCGCGAGCCCGCGCCCGAGCGGCCGGCCGGCGGCCTGCCGCGCGTGCGGCGCGACGAGGCGTACGAGGCCCTGCGCGCACGGAGCGACGCGCACCTGGCCGCGACCGGCGCCCGGCCGAGGATCTTCCTCGCCGCGCTGGGTCCGGCGGCCGCGCACACCGGCCGCGCCACCTTCGCCTCGAACCTGTTCCAGGCGGGCGGCGTCGAACCGGTCCACGACCCCGTGTCGGTGGACCCGGACACGGCCGCCGCCGCGTACGCGGCGAGCGGCGCGGACGGCGTGGCGGTGCTGTGCTCCAGTGACGCGCTGTACGAGGAGCAGGCCGCCGAGGTGGCCGCCGCCCTGCGCGGGGCGGGCGCGACGACCGTGTTCCTCGCGGGCAGGCCCGGTACCGCCGAGCAGGCCGTGGACGAGTACGTCTTCGCCGGCTGCGACGCGGTCGCCGTGCTGTCCTCCGTACTCGACCGGATGGGAGTCGCGCTGTGAGCATCCCCGATTTCTCCGAACTCCCCCTCGGCGCGGCCTCCTCGGCGGTCACCGAGGACCAGTGGCGCGCGGCGGTGAAGGAGTCCACCGGCACCGCCACGGGCGACCTGCTGTGGGAGACGCCCGAGGGCATCGGCGTGAAGCCGCTGTACACGGGGCGGGACCTGGAGGGCCTGGACTTCCTCCGGACGTACCCGGGCGTGGCCCCGTACCTGCGCGGCCCGTATCCGACGATGTACGTCAACCAGCCCTGGACGATCCGGCAGTACGCCGGCTTCTCCACGGCGGAGGAGTCGAACGCCTTCTACCGGCGCAACCTCGCGTCGGGCCAGAAGGGCCTGTCGGTGGCCTTCGACCTGCCGACGCACCGCGGCTACGACAGCGACCACCCGCGCGTGACGGGCGACGTCGGCATGGCGGGCGTGGCGATCGACTCGATCTACGACATGCGCCAGCTGTTCGACGGGATCCCGCTGGACAAGATGTCGGTGTCGATGACGATGAACGGCGCGGTGCTGCCGGTCCTCGCGCTGTACATCGTGGCGGCGGAGGAGCAGGGCGTCTCCCCCGACAAGCTCGCCGGGACCATCCAGAACGACATCCTCAAGGAGTTCATGGTCCGCAACACCTACATCTACCCGCCGAAGCCGTCGATGCGGATCATCTCCGACATCTTCGCCTTCACCTCGCAGAAGATGCCGCGGTACAACTCCATCTCCATCTCCGGGTACCACATCCAGGAGGCCGGGGCGACGGCCGACCTGGAGCTGGCGTACACCCTCGCGGACGGGGTGGAGTACCTGCGGGCCGGGCAGGCCGTCGGGCTGGACGTGGACGCGTTCGCGCCGCGGCTGTCGTTCTTCTGGGCCATCGGCATGAACTTCTTCATGGAGGTCGCGAAGCTGCGCGCGGCCCGTCTGCTGTGGGCGCGGCTGGTCAAGCAGTTCGACCCGAAGAACGCCAAGTCGCTGTCGCTGCGCACGCACTCGCAGACCTCGGGCTGGTCGCTGACCGCGCAGGACGTCTTCAACAACGTGACGCGCACCTGCATCGAGGCGATGGCGGCGACGCAGGGGCACACCCAGTCGCTGCACACGAACGCCCTCGACGAGGCCCTCGCACTGCCGACGGACTTCTCGGCGCGCATCGCCCGCAACACCCAGCTGCTGCTGCAGCAGGAGTCGGGTACCTGCCGGTCGATCGACCCGTGGGGCGGCAGCGCGTACGTCGAGAAGCTGACGTACGACCTGGCCCGGCGGGCGTGGCAGCACATCGAGGAGGTCGAGGCGGCCGGCGGCATGGCGCAGGCCATCGACGCGGGCATCCCGAAGCTCCGGGTGGAGGAGGCCGCCGCCCGTACGCAGGCGCGGATCGACTCCGGCCGTCAGCCGGTGATCGGCGTGAACAAGTACCGGGTGGAGACGGACGAGCAGATCGACGTGCTCAAGGTCGACAACTCCTCGGTGCGCGCCCAGCAGATCGCCA
This sequence comes from Streptomyces sp. NPDC059564, assembly GCF_042735575.1. Lineage (NCBI taxonomy): Bacteria > Bacillati > Actinomycetota > Actinomycetes > Kitasatosporales > Streptomycetaceae > Streptomyces > Streptomyces sp. NPDC059564. The sequence continues at coordinate 4,218 of NZ_JBHWBP010000427.1, forward strand.
AGCTGCGGCGGCTGCGCGAGGAGCGCGACGAGGCCGTCACCCAGGACACCCTGCGGGCCCTGACGCACGCGGCCGGCAGCGGGGAGGGCAACCTGCTCGCGCTGGCGGTGGACGCGGCCCGCGCCAAGGCCACGGTCGGTGAGATCTCGGACGCACTGGAGAAGGTGTACGGGCGGCACGCGAGCCAGATCCGTACGATCTCGGGTGTGTACCGCAACGAAGCAGGCGAGTCGCCGTCCGTGGAGCGCACCCGCGCCCTGGTCGACCGGTTCGAGGAGGCGGAGGGCCGCCGTCCGCGCATCCTGGTCGCCAAGATGGGCCAGGACGGGCACGACCGCGGCCAGAAGGTGATCGCGACCGCCTTCGCCGACCTGGGCTTCGACGTGGACGTCGGCCCGCTGTTCCAGACCCCGGCGGAGGTGGCCCGCCAGGCCGTCGAGGCGGACGTCCACGTGGTGGGCGTCTCGTCGCTGGCGGCCGGCCACCTGACCCTCGTACCGGCGCTGCGCGAGCAGCTGGCGGAGGAGGGCCGCGAGGACATCATGATCGTCGTGGGCGGGGTGATCCCGCCGGCGGATGTCCCCACGCTGCTGGAGATGGGCGCCACGGCGGTGTTCCCGCCCGGAACGGTGATCCCGGACGCCGCCCACGACCTGGTGACGCGGCTGGCCGCGGACCTGGGTCACGAGCTGTAGGCGCCGCGCGGATGCCCCCGAAGATCGACATCGATGTGTACGTGAAGGGCGTGCTCGACGGGAGGCGCGCGCACATCGCGCGCGCGATCACCCTCGTCGAGTCCACCCGGGCGGACCACCGGGTCCTGGCCCAGCGGCTGTTGACGGAGCTCCTCCCGCACACCGGGAGGGCGCGCCGGATCGGCATCAGCGGGGTGCCCGGGGTGGGCAAGTCCACGTTCATCGACGCGTTCGGCACGATGCTGACCCGGCTGGGCCACCGGGTGGCGGTGCTGGCCGTGGACCCGTCGTCCACCCGTACGGGCGGCTCCATCCTCGGCGACAAGACGCGGATGGAGCGGCTCGCGGTCGACCCGGCGGCGTTCGTCCGGCCGTCGCCGTCGGCGGGGACGCTGGGCGGGGTCGCCCGGGCGACCCGGGAGTCGATGATCGTGATGGAGGCGGCCGGGTACGACGTGGTCCTCGTCGAGACGGTGGGCGTGGGCCAGTCGGAGACCACGGTGGCCGGGATGGTGGACTCGTTCCTGCTGCTGTCGCTGGCGCGTACGGGCGACCAGCTGCAGGGGATCAAGAAGGGCGTCCTGGAGCTGGCGGACGTCCTGGCCGTGAACAAAGCGGACGGCCCGCACGAGCGCGAGGCGAAGGCGGCGGCGCGGGAACTGTCGGGCGCGCTGCGGCTGATGCATCCCGCGGACGCGGCGTGGACTCCGCCGGTGCTGACGTGCAGTGCGCGGGAGTCCGCGGGGCTGGACGAGGTGTGGAACCGCCTCGAACAGCACCGGGTGCTGCTCGAGGCCGGGGGCCGGCTGGCGGCCAAGCGGGCTGCGCAGCAGGTGGAGTGGACCTGGTCGATGGTCCGCGACGAGCTGCTGGAGCGGCTCCGGGCGGATCCCGCGGTGCGGGAGCTGGCGCCTGGCCTGGAGGCCGGGGTGCGGGCGGGTACGGTGACCGCCACGTCGGCGGCGGACCGCATCCTGTCGGCGTTCGGCCGAGGCTGAGGGATCGAGCGCGGGTCCGCTTCCGGGGGCTCCGCCCCCGGACCCC
>NZ_JBHWBP010000428.1:0-5940 GCF_042735575.1 Streptomyces sp. NPDC059564
CCTGTCTGGAGCCGGCGTGGCCACCGGCGAGGGGCCACTCGCGGTGGAGGCTGCCCTGCGGGATGCGGCGTTCGACGACCGGGGTGCCGAACAGCGACAGCCCGAGCTGGAGTTGCCCGTTCAGGTCGAAGCCGCCGTGCAGTGCCCACGTACCGGTCGCCGAGGTCTTGCCGTCGCTCGACGCCGTCGCCTTGGCGTCGGCCTCGCCCCGCAGGTAGGGCGCGAAGTCGGCGGTGACGCCGACGGCCCCGTACAGGCCGACGGAGGCCTCGGCGCCGAGTGCGGCCTTGACCTTCCCGGCGGCGGTGACCTCCGCCTTCACCGGGGTGCTGCGCACGGCCGAGGTGCTGACCGGGGTCCAGCCCTTGCCCGACGCGTAACCGCCGCCGACGCGGAAGTCGCCCGTCACGTCCTGCCGTACGTCGAGGGTGACGCGGCCGTCCGCCTCGACCTGGACGTAGCAGGTCAGATCGAGGTTGACGACGACGGGCACCGGGCCCACCTGGATGACGGGATCGCTGTGCAGCTTCGCGAACGGGATGCGCTTGGGCGCACCGGTGCTCGCGGCGGCGCGGCCCTTGAGCTCCCACTGCGAGGACCAGTCGCCGCTCATGCCGAGGAAGGCCGCGCCCGGACCGGCGCCGGGCCCGCCGTTGTAGGAGAACTCCACCTGGGGGGCGAGCTGGACGAAGCCCGACACGGCGGCTCCGGCCGAGGCGGGGGCGCCTTCGGCGGTGTCCACGGCGGCGTTCACGTCGAGCCGCAGGTTGCCGAGGGGGAGCTGTGCGCCGTGGGGTCCGGACCGCAGGCCCTCGCCCTTCGCCCAGGAGACGGTGACGCCCTTCAGCAGGGGCTCGACCCGGACGGTGGCCGGGTCGACCGGCACCTTGCCGTCGGCCTTGTCCTCCTTGAGGACGGAGGCCAGCGTCGTGGAAGCGGTCTTGACCTCGGTGCCGCGCTCGGTCTTCCCGACGACCTCGGTGACCTTCGCGAGCAGGCCGTCCGGGGCGCCGGGCGCCGGGGCGCTGGCGATGACGTCGCCCACCGCGACGGGCGCTTCGGGTGCGGCGGAGGAGCGGCCCGGGGAGGCGGAGGGACCCTGCGGGGCGGGCGGGGCCTTGGATATGACGGCCCGTCCGCTCGCCTTGTCGTACGAGGCGACCTTCAGCGAGGCCTTCTCGGGCTGGTCCTTGCCGGTCCGGGTGCGGGCGATGGCGGTCGGCGCGGACGACCCCTGCGGCGCGGCGTCCACGTCCAGTTGCCGGGTGCTGCCGTCGGCCTGCGAAGCGGCGGCGGCGGGGCCCGCCTCCCCGGCGGCGCCGGTGTGGGGCGTGGTGGAGCAGCCGGTGGCGGCGAGCGTGAGGGTGGTCAGGCCGGGGAGCAGGAGGCGTCGGGTGAGCATGCGCACGTGAATGTGTGACCTTCTTGGGGGGAGGAGCTGTTACTGACAAGTAACGTGAAGGTCGATCATGTCATGTGCGCGGTGCGGCGGTCATCCCGGGTTCCGGCCAACTCGCCTCTGGCGGAAGGCGGTTGAAACTTCATCCATGTGCGGCGCCGGTGACTACGCCTCGTGCTGCGGGAGGTGGGCCTTGGCGTCGGCGTAGGTGGCGGCGGCGGGCTCGGCGGCCGGACCGTAGAACAGGTTCAGGACGCCCGTACGGAAGGTCGTGCAGGAGAGCAGGTTCAGCGGAATCGGGGGCTCCCCCTCGGCGAACAGGCGCATGCCCTTGCCGACCACGATCGGGTGGACCAGCAGGTTGAGCCGGTCCAGCAGGCCCGCGGCCAGCAGCCGGCGGACGACGGACACCGAGCCGCTGACCCAGACGGTGCCGCCGGCCGGTTCGGCCTTCAGCGCGGCGACCGCCTCGGTCAGCGGGCCGGCGAGGGGCTCGGAGTTGCGCCAGGTGAACTCGGGCGCGCCCCGTGACACGACGATCTTGCGGGCGTCGCCGAGGAGCTTCGCGAAGGAGGCGTCCTCACCGCCCGCCTCCTCACGGCCGGGCCAGGCGCCGGCGAAGCTGTCGTAGGTCTTGCGGCCGAGGAGCAGCGTGTCGGCGGTACCGAGGGTGGCGTCGACGGCCGCGCCCATCTCCTCGTTGAAGTAGGGGAAGTGCCACTGGTCGGGGGCCTCCACCACCCCGTCGAGCGAGACGAACAGCTGCGCGGCGATCTTCCTCATGGGTGCTCCTGGCGTACGGGGCCGGTCCTGGGTCGTCCGTCCCAGTAGACGGCACACCCGCCCGAAACCCCCGGCGGCACGGCGACGCCGACAGGGTCTAGAGGCCGACGTCCCGGCGGCTCATGTCGTCCAGGGATTCGCGGCGTACGAGCAGCCGCGCCGAGCCGTCCCGGACCGCGACCACCGGCGGCCGGCCGACCAGGTTGTAGCCGGACGCCATGGACAGGTGGTACGCGCCGGCCGCGGGCACCGCGAGGAGGTCGCCGGGGCGGACGTCGCCGGGCAGCGCCACGTCCTCCGCGAGGACGTCACCCGCCTCGCAGTGCCGCCCCACCACCGTGACGACGGCGGGCGCGGCCGTCGGACGGCGGCCGATCAGCAGGGGCGCGTACCGGACCCCGTACAGCGCCGGCCGGGGGTTGTCGCTCATCCCGCCGTCGACGGCGACGAAGGTACGCCCCGAGGTCTCCTTGACGGTGAGCACCCGGTAGACGGCCACTCCGGCCGGGCCGACGAGGGCGCGGCCGGGTTCGACGGTCAGCCGCGGCACGGGCAGCTTCGCGTGCGCGCAGCCGTCCTCCAGCTCGGCCCGGACCCGGACGGCCAGCGCGGCCGGGTCCAGGGCGGCTTCCCCGGGGCGGTACGCGATGCCGTGCCCGCCGCCGATGTTCAGCTGGGGCAGCTCCAGACCGTGGTGGTCCCGCACCTGGGTCATCAGGCCGACCATCCGGCGCACGGCGGCGACGTACGGCTTGACCGAGGTGATCTGCGATCCGATGTGGCAGTGCAGTCCCACGAGTTCCAGGCGGGGCCGGGCCAGGATCCGGGCGATGGCGTGCTGGGCCGAGCCGTCCGTGACGGAGAGCCCGAACTTCTGGTCCCCCGTACCCGTCCGGATCTTGGCGTGGCCGCCCGCCGCGATGCCCGGCACGACCCGGACCATGACCTGCCGGCGGTCGCCCTCCGGCACGAGGGCGGCCAGCCGGGCGATCTCCGGCGCGCTGTCGAGGACGATGCGGCCGACCCCGAGCCGGACGGCGGCGTACAGGTCCTCGGGGCTCTTGGCGTTGCCGTGCAGGACGATCCGGCCGGGCGGGAAACCGGCGGAGGTGGCGAGGCCCAGTTCCCCGGCGGAGCAGACGTCCAGGCCCAGGCCCTCGTCCTCGGCCCAGCGGACCACGGCCCGGCAGAGGAAGGCCTTGGCGGCGTAGACGACGTCCGCGTCGGGGAAGGCAGCGCGGTAGGCGCGGCAGCGGTCGCGGACCTCGCCCTCGTCCAGGAGGTAGAGCGGGGTGCCGAACCGGTCGGCGGCCGCGGCGAGGGAGACCCCGGCGACGGTGACGTCGCCGTCGGAGGCCGCCCGGGCCGAGGCGGGCCAGACGGAGAGGTCCGCGGAGGCCGGCGCGGGCGCGGCGGCGGGGAAGGTGACAGACACGGAGGCGGGCCCTTCAGCCGATCAGGAGGTGCGGGCAGGAGACGACCGCGGCGGCGCCGGCCACGCGCAGGACGCCGGCCCGCCGGGGATCCCGGTCGCGGCGGGCGGGCAGCGGCTCCGCGCCGGCGGGCGCGGGCTCGGGCGTGGTGGCGGGGGCGCAGAGCTGGGGGTCCACCGTGAGGAGCCCGATGCCCAGCGGCCGGGCCAGGGCGCGCAGCGCCGGCTCCGAGAGCCTGATCCACGGCTGGTCCGCACCCAGCGTGGCGGTGAGCCGCTCCACGGAGGTGAAACCGACGGCGGTCCGCTCTCCGGGAGGGGTACGGAAGAAGCGGGCCGTGCAGCCCGCGGGTCCCGGCCGGACGGGGACGTGGAGGGGTCCGGCCGGGACGGGTTCGCAGGGTTCGGGGTCTTCGGTGCGGTCGGTGCTCGACATGCTGTTCCTCCGGGTGGCGAGCGTGTGGTGGCGCCCCGGCGGGAGGGCCGGTCGCGCTCCGGCGAAGGTATGCCCGCGGAACCGGCACCGTCCCCGGCGCTGACGCATGCTTGACGGGATTTCCCCCAGCGCTGACGCGCTGTTGACGGCGCCCCTCCCGCGGACGCCACCCGATCGGGGAGCCGGCCGCCGGGCCGGAGTCAGGTGACCGCCGAGCTCGGGAGTTCGGGCGTCGCCCGCACGCTGCCGCGCGTCATGGGCAGGGTCAGGACCATCGTGAGGCCGCCGCCCGGGGTGTCCTCCGCGGCGAGGGAGCCGCCCATGGCCTCCGTGAAGCCCCGGGCGACGGCGAGGCCGAGGCCGACCCCGGCCCCGCGCGGGGCGTCGCCGTGGCGCTGGAACGGCTCGAAGATGCGCTCCTTCGCCTCGTCGGGGACCCCGGGCCCGCGGTCGACGACGCGCAGCTCGACGCGGTCGCGCAGGGCGCTGGCGGAAACGTTGACGGGCCGCCCGCCGGGGCTGTACTTGACGGCGTTCTCCACGATGTTGGCGACGGCCCGCTCCAGCAGCCCGCGGTCGACGGCGACCATCGGCAGCGTCTCGGGGATGTCGAGCTCCACGCTGTCCTCCGGTACGCCGCCCAGGGCCATCGGGACGACCTCGTCCAGGTCGGTCTCGCGGATCAGCGGGACGACGGTGCCGGTGTTGAGGCGGGACATGTCGAGGAGGTTCCCGATCAGCGCGGAGAGCCGGTCGGCGCCGTCCTCGATGCCTTCCAGCAGGTCCGCCCGGTCCTCCTCGGACCATTCGACGTCGGCCGAACGCAGGGAGGTGACGGACGCCTTGATGCCGGCGAGCGGGGTCCGCAGGTCGTGGCTGACCGCGGCGAGCAGGGCCGTCCGGATGCGGTTGGCCTCGGCGAGCTCGCGCGCCCTGCCCGCCTCGTCGACCAGGCGCTGACGGTCGAGTACGACGGCCGCCTGGGCGGCGAACGCCCCGAGGACGCGGCGGTCCTCGGCGGGCAGGACCCGCCCGGTCAGCGCCAGGGCCATGGTGTCGCCTATCGGCAGGTCGACGTCCGCGTCCTCGGGGCGGCCGACCGGTCCGGTGCCGACGGCCGCCGCCGTCGTCCAGGGGTCGACCTCGGAGGTGCGCTCCAGGAGGACGACCGACTGCATCGCGAAGGTCTCGCGGAGCCGTTCGAGGAGGGCGTCGAGGGAGTTCTCCCCGCGCAGGACGCTGCCGGCGAGGAAGGACAGGATCTCGGACTCGGCCCGCAGCCGGGCGGCCTGGTGGGTGCGGCGGGCCGCCAGGTCCACCACGGAGGCGACGGACACCGCGACCCCGACGAAGATCGCGATGGCGACGATGTTCTTCGGGTCGGAGACGGTGAACTCGTGCAGCGGCGGCGTGTAGAAGAAGTTCAGCAGCAACGACCCGAAGGCCGCCGAGGCCAGCGCGGGCAGCAGTCCGCCGAGCAGGGCCGCCGCCACCGTGAAGGTCAGGAACAGCAGCATGTCGTTGGCGAGCCCGAGGTCGGGAACGACCTGGTTCAGCAGGACGGTGAGCAGCACGGGGCCGACGACGCCGGTCAGCCAGCCCCAGATCAGCCGGTGCCGGCCCAGGCGCGCCCCGCGGGCGACCGGCAGGCCCCGGCCCTTGGCCGCCTCGTCGTGCGTGACGATGTGGACGTCGAGGTCGGGCCCGGACTCCCGGGCGACGGTGGCGCTCACGCCGGGCCTGAAGACGGACTGCCAGGAGCGGCGGCGGCTGACACCGAGGACGATCTGGGTGGCGTTGCACCCGCGCGCGAACTCCAGCAGCGCGTCGGGCACGTTGTCGCCTATGACGTGGTGGAACGTGCCGCCGAGGTCCTCGACCAGGGTGCGC
>NZ_JBHWBP010000429.1:0-5897 GCF_042735575.1 Streptomyces sp. NPDC059564
GCACCGTCCGGCCCGGTCATACCCGGTGGAAGACGTCAGGCCCGGCCCCCCGAGGGGCCGGGCCTGACCGCGTCACCAGGACGACTTGGTCACTCCCGGGAGGAAGCCGGCGTGTGCCTGCTCTCGCATCCGGACCCGGGAGAGCCCGAACGTGCGCAGGTGGCCGCGCGGTCGGCCGTCCACGCTGTCGCGGTTGCGCACCCGGGTAGCGCTGGCGTTGCGCGGCTGGCGGCGCAACTCCGCCAGGGCCGCGCCCCGTTCCGCTTCGGTGGAGGACGGCCTGCGCAGGACTTCCTTCAGTTCAGCGCGCCGGGCGGCGTACCGCTCGACCATCGCCTTGCGCTTCTCGTTCTGCGCGATCTTGCTCTTCTTGGCCATCAGACCTTCACCCCGCGCGCCCGGATCCTCGCCACGGCGGCCTCGACGCCGATCACGTCCACGGTCTTGATCGCCTTCGCGCTCAGGACCAGGCGGACGTAGCGGCCTTCACTGGGCAACCAGTAGCGCTTGCGCTGGATGTTGGGGTCGAAACGGCGCGAGGAGCGCCGGTGCGAGTGGGAAATGGTGTTGCCGAAGCCCGGCTGGGCGCCGGTCAGCTGGCAGTGGGCGGACACGAGTGGTACCTGCCTCTCACGGAAGCTAGATGGAAACGATTTCCATTACCGTATACTAGCCCGCATGGCACGCGCCGAAGTACGCCCGATCATCAAGCTCCGCTCCACGGCGGGCACCGGCTACCCGTACGTCACGCGCAAGAACCGGCGGAACGCCCCTGACCGGATGGTGCTGCCCAAGTTGGACCCCGCCGTCCGCGGGCACGTCGACTTCCGCGAAGAGCGCTGCCCCCTCCCGACCCGAGAGAGACACCCCATGAAGCCTGGAATCCACCCCCTCTGCACCGGCACCGCCCGCGTCCTGGACACCGCCGGTCGCGTCGAGCGCTTCGAGCGCCGCTACGGAGGGCTCAAGTGACCCTCCCCGTCGTGATCGTCGGAGGTATGCACGCCGACGCCCGCAAGGAGACCGTCGAGCACCTGCTGCGCGCCGTGCCGGGAAGCGTCGCCCTTCACCACGATCTGTCCTCGGCCGCCGCGGGCAACGTACGTCGCACCCTGCGCAACTCCGGGGGTGAGATGTCCGCCGACGAGACTCCGCTGGTCAACGACTGCGCCTGCTGCGCGCTGCGCGAGGACCTCGTTCCCGAGCTGGAACGACTGGCCGCCGCCGGGCTGACGCGACTGGCCGTCGTGGAGCTCTGGGACTCGGTCGAGCCCGGGACGATGGCCGAGGTCGTGGCCGCCCATGCCGGCGACGTATGGGAACTCACCAACGTGATCACCGCCGTTGACCCCGCGCTCGTCCTGCCCTGCCTCGGCAACGGGGACGACCTCGCCGAGGCCGGACTCGCCGCGGCGGCCACCGACCAGCGGACGGTCGGGGACACCTGGGCCCGCCAGCTCGAATACGCGCCGGTCCTCGCGATCGCCGACAGCGAGGAGGCCGACGACGAGGACCGCGCCCTGCTCGCCCAACTGCACCCGACGGCCCGCCAGGTAGCCATCGGATCCAGCGAACTCACCCGCTTGGCGTTCGCCGGTTTCGACGTGGAGACGGCCGCCGCCGCCCAGCACCCCGCGTGTGCGCTCCTCCCCCAGGAGGCCGACGAGGCGGGGGTCGCCACGCTCGTGTGGCAACGCCGCCGGCCGTTCCACCCCGAGCGGCTCTACCAGGCCCTGGAAGACCTGACCTGCGCCGCGGCCCGCAGCCGCGGCCGGTTCTGGCTCGCCGACCGGCCCGACACGCTGCTCGCCTGGGACGCCGCAGGCGGCGCCCTCTGCGTGGATAGCGCCGGACCCTGGCTCGCCTCGCTCCCGGACGCCGCCTGGGAGTTGGTGCCCGCCATGCGCCGGGCCGCTGCCGCCCTCGACTGGGATCCCGAACACGGTGACCGCTGCCAGCACCTGGTCTTCACCTCCCCCGGCCTCGACCGCGACGGTCTCCAAGAGCTCCTGGAGTCCTGCCTGCTCACCGACGCCGAATACGCGTCCGGGCCGGAAGCCTGGAAGCACCTCCCGGCCGCCTTCGCCCCGCTCCTGGATCCCGTCTCCTGAACAACCGTCCTCTGAACATCCAGCAACCCGAGAAGGAACACCCATGGCCCGCCCTGTCGCCCCCCGCAAGCCGTTGAAGACCCGCCCCAATCCGCTGGACGCGGCAAAAATCACGTACATCGACTACAAGGACACCGACCTGCTGCGGAAGTTCATCTCCGACCGCGGCAAGATCCGCAGCCGCCGGGTCACCCGCGTCACGGCGCAGCAGCAGCGCAAGCTCGCCGCGGCGGTCAAGAACGCACGGGAGATGGCTCTGCTCCCCCATGTCAGCCGGTAGCCGATGCCGTGCCCGGCCCGCGTGAGCGCGCCGGTGGCTCTGACAGGCTGATCCGCAGCTGCGGGCTGCTGCCCAGCCCGACCGGCGGGTGCTTGCCGGGGCGCCCGGCTCCTGGACCGGTCGGCAACGAACCCGCTCTCCACGATGGCGGGCACGGAACCTGCAGCCGTGCCCGCCATCGTTGTCCATGAAACCCTGAAGCGGACCGGGAGGCGTCAGACGACTGCCCCGCATTGCGAGGCAGCTTCCAACAGCGCTCTGGTGAAGGGATGCCGCGGGGCGCGGAGCAGCCGGCGGGCCGGTCCTTCCTCGACCACCCGCCCTGCCTCCAGGACCGCGATCCGGTCGGCCATCGTCCCTGCGGCCGCCAGATCGTGGGTGATGAACACCAGGGCGAGTTCCTCGCGGTCACGCAACCGGGCGAGGAGGTCGAGGATGCCCTGCCGGGTTGCCCCGTCCAGGCCGGAGGTGATCTCGTCGCACACGAGCACGTCCGGCGCCGCCAGCAAAGCCCGGGCCAGTGCGGCCCGTTGGAGTTCGCCTCCGGACAGCTCCCCGGGGCGGCGCGCGGCGAGGGCGGTGCTCAGACCCAGTCCCGCCAGCTGCCGTACGGCTCTCGCTCGCGCATCGTCGCGGCCGGCACCCCGCAGCCGCACGGCGGTGCGGGCGACCTGGTCCAGGACAGGCCGGTGTTCGTCGAAGGCGGCCTTCGGGTCCTGGAACACGTACTGCACGGCGGCCAGTTCGGCGCGGCCGCGGGAGCGCAGGCTGCGCGGCAGCGGGGTCCCGTCGAGCAGGACCGTACCGTCGTACCCCGGGTGCAGACCGGCCAGGCAGCGGCCCAGCGTGGTCTTGCCGCTCCCCGAGCGGCCGACAATGGCGAGGCACTCCCCCGCCGCGACGGCGACCCGGGCATCGCTCAGGACCTCGACGGTGCCCCGTGCGGTCCGGTGCCGCGCGGTCAGGCCGCGCGTTTCCAAGCGTGCGGCTCCCGTCGAGCGGGACTCACGGGCTGCCGGAAGCGCCTCTCGCCCCTGCCCGCCGAGCACCGACTCCGTCGGTCCGCGGTCCACGATGCGGCCCTCCCGCATGACCACGACCTCGTCGGCCAGCCGGCGCACCACGTCGAGGTCGTGGCTGAGCAGGACGACGGCGATGCCCTGGGCCGCCAGGGCGGCCAGTTCCGCCATGACGCCCTGTTTGGTGAGGACGTCCTGACCGGTGGTGGGTTCGTCGGCGACGATGACGCGGGCGCCCAGCAGCAGCGCCTGCGCCAGGACCACCCGCTGCTGCTGGCCGCCGGAGAGCTGATGGGGGAAGCGCCGCAGGATCACCTCCGGATCCGGGACCTGGGCCGCCAGAAGGGCCTGCGCGACGCGTCGGCGGATCTCCCGACGGGTACCGGGCCGGCGCGCGGCGATGTCGTGAAGGAGCGCTCCCGTGCGGCGGGCGGGGTTGAGGACGGCTGCGGGGTGCTGGGGTACGTACCCCACCGTGCCGGCTGTCACGCGTACGGTGCCTTCGACCCGGGCGCCCGGCGGGTACTCGCCGAGCAGGGCGAGCCCGGTGGTGGTCTTGCCGCTGCCCGAGGGGCCGATGACGGCGGTGATCTTTCCTGCGTGGGCTTGGAGGCTTACTTGGTCGACGACGGCCCGTCCGTTGATCTCCACGCGGAGGTCCCGCACCTCTGCGACCGTGCTCATCGCGACGCTCCCTTCCCGCCGCCGCGTCCCTGGAGGGCGGCGTCGAACAGCAGATTGGTGCCCATCGACAGCGCGGCGATGAGCAGGGCGGGGACGACGACCGCCCAGGGCTGGAGGAACAGTCCGGTGCGGTTGCGGTCGACCATCACCGCCCAGTCGGCGGCGTCCGGCTGCACGCCGACACCGAGGAAGGCGGCCGTGGCCACCAGGTAGAGGGCGCCGGTCAGCCGGATCCCGGCATCGGCGGCGAGGGTGCGGCGCATGGAGCGGGCCACGTAGCCGATGGCCGTGCGCCACCATGACTCGCCCTGCATGCGGAGGGCTTCGACCGAGGGCCGTGAGGAGATCTCGACGCCTGCGGCATGCACGACCCGTGCCGCGTCGGGTACGGCCGCCAGCCCGACCAGGAGGGTGAGTCCGGCGGGACCGGGCGTGAGGGTGGCTGCCACCAGCAGCACCAGGAGCAGGGAGGGAACGGCGATGACGACGTCGAGCGGCCGCATCAGCGCCTCCTCCAGCCAGGTACGGCGGGTGAGCGCGGCGCACAGGCCCAGCGGGACGGCGACCAGGTAGGCGAGCAGCGTGGCGGCGAGGGCCACGAGCACGACGGATCGGCCGCCGAGCAGCACCTGCCGCCACGCGTCGCGGCCTGCGAAGTCGGTGCCGAGCCAGTGCTCCGGCCCGGTGCTGAAGGAGACGGACCGGGGTCCGGCGGGGTCGGCGATCAGCGGGCCCAGCAGGGCAAGCAGCAGGGGTACGGCGATGAGCCCGAGGGCGAGGAGGTACCTCGGCAAGGCGCGGTTCATGCCGCCACCTCCGAGCGTGGGGCGAACCGGCGGGCGACGAGGTCGGCCGCCAGGTTGACCAGGACGGTGACGACACCGAAGACCACGGCCATGCCCTGGACGACGGGGACGTCGCGGGCGGCGACGGCCTCGACGAGGACGGTGCCCAGCCCGGGGATCACGAAGAGGGCCTCCACGACGATCACGCCGCTCAACAGCCAGTCGCAGGTGCGGGCCAGCTGCTGGGTGGCGGGAGCCAGGGCGTTGGGCAGGGCATGGGACCAGCGGATGCGGGCCCCGGAGAGGCCGTAGCGCCGGGCCTGGGCGACGTAGGGGGAGGCCATCGCGTCGATCATCCCGGCGCGGACCAGACGGCTGATGGTGCACACCGGCCGGGAGGCCAGGACGAGGACGGGGAGAATCAGGACGGCGGGCTCGGTGCGGAGGCCGGCGCCGACGGCGGTGGGCGGCAGCCAGCCCAGCCAGAGCCCGAACACGGTGGCCAGCAGCACGCCGAGGGCGAACTCCGGTACGGCGTGCACCGCCAGGGTGAGCCCACTGACGGTCCGGTCCAGCGGACCCCCCTCGCGGCGGGCCGTCAGGACGCCGATCCCCACCGAGAGGGGGACCAGCAGGGCGAGGGTGCCCGCCGCCAGGAGCAGGGTGGGGCCGAGGCCCGCGGTCAGGTAGCCGGTGACGGGCCGCCCGCTGATCAGGGAGGTACCGAGGTCGCCGTGCAGCATCCCGCCGACCCAGTCCACAAGGCGCTCGGCGGCCGGCCGGTCCAGGCCCATGGCCTCGCGGATGCGGGCGATGCGCTCCGGGTCCGGTTGGTCTCCGGCCAACGCCACGGCAGCATCACCGGGCAGCGCCTCGGTGAGCACGAAGATGAACAGGACGACGGCCGCCGTCTGCCCCCGCCCGAGGGGCATACGGCGGCCGGCCCATGACAGGGTGGGTGTCAAGCGAGCCATATCATGTCACTTATACACATCTGAAGCGTCCGAAGAATTAGGGC
>NZ_JBHWBP010000430.1:0-5822 GCF_042735575.1 Streptomyces sp. NPDC059564
GGGGGCGCCGGCGCGGAGGTTCTCCGCGGCGGCCTCGCGCAGTGTGCGCACCACCCAGGGGTCGCTCTCGGGCTGGGTCTCCAGCAGGTGGCGGGCGGCGGCGGGGGCGCCGAGTCCGGCGTCGAGGACGGCGGCCGCGGCCTTGCCGTGGAGGGCGACGCGCAGGGCGTCGGGGATGGCCCGGTAGATGCCGGTGGCGAGGAGCGGATGCACGAACTCCAGCCCGCCGCGGTCCTCTTCGGCGGGGACGTCTTCCGCCGGCAGCGCACCGGCGCCCGGGGCTCCGGCATGGCCGGGCCCGGCGGACGCGGCTACGGCACGGCCCTCCTCGGCGGACACGGCTCCCGCACGGCCGGCCTCGGCAGACACGGCTCCCGCACGGGCGAGCCCGGCGGACGCGGCTCCGGCACGGGCGGCCTCGGCGGATGCAGCTCCCACACGGCCGGGTCCCGCGGACGCGGCTCCCGCACGGCCGGACTCGGAGAGGGTGGGTTCGGCCGGGGTGGAGAGGATGCGGGCGTCCCGTAGGCGGGTGGTGGCGTCGGCGGCCTCCTCCGCGCCGAGGCCCGCGACGCGGGCGGCGATCCGCTGCGGGATGTCGGTGCCGAGGACGGCGCAGGCCCAGGCGAAGCGGACGGTGGAGGGGCCGAGGCCGTGCAGGCGGGCGACGAGCCCGCTGCCGCGCTGGGCGGCGGCGAGGTCGCGCAGCAACGGGGCACTGGACTCGACCGGTTCGAGGCCCTTGGCGCGGACCCTGGCGGTGAGTTCGACGGCTTCGAAGGGGTTGCCGGTGGTGACCGCCCACGCCTCCCGGCAGAAGGCTTCCTCGGCGTGTTCCCCGACCGCGTCGCGGACGAGGGTGGAGACGGCGGCCGCGCTGAGCGGGGCGAGGCTCAGCGGCCGCTGTCCCGCCCGGCCGGGCAGGGTACGGAACGCCTCCGCGTGCGGGGGCAGTTCGTCGGGCCGGTACGCCACCACGAGGAGCAGCGCGAGGTGTTCGGCGCGCGGCGCGAACGCGGCGAGCCAGCCGAGGGATTCGGGGTCGCCCCAGTGGGCGTCGTCGAGGACGAGGACGACGGGGGCGTGCTGGACGGTGAGCTGGGTGAGCACCCAGTCGAGGCCGTCGCGCAGGCCCTGGGGGTCGGGCGGGGCGCCCTGGCCGGGGGCGCGGAGGCCGAGGGCGGGGCCGACGATGCCGTACCAGCCGCCGAGGACCTCGCGCAGTTCGGCCTCGGGGCGGCCGGCGAGCCGGGGCTGGATGAGCTGGCGGGCCACGTGGAAGGGCTGGGCCTGCTCCTGTTCTCCGCCGCGCGCGGCGAGCACGGCGCAGGAGCGGGCGAGGGCGCGGCGGCGCACTTCGGCGAGGAGGGTGGTCTTGCCGAGCCCGGCGGGGCCGGAGAGGGCGAGCAGGCCGCCGCCCGCGTCCGGGCCGGTGGCCGTGAGCCGGTCGAGCGCCTCGTCCACGGCACCGAGTTCCGCTTCGCGTTCGAACAGCGTGCGCCGCGTACGGCCGCGGCTCTGACGTTCCGTCATGGCTGGAATCCCCCTGGCCGATTCGGGCCTCAGGGTACGCCCGCGCACGCGCCGGGGAGTCCCGCTTACGGGAAAGATCGGATCGTTTTCCGGATTTCCCTATTCCGTCGAACGTGCGGCCAGTTCTTCCAGTACGGAGACGGCCTCGGCGGCCCGGTCGGCGGCCACGAACAGGTGGTCGTGGTGGTAGCCGGCGATCACGTTGCAGCTGAGTCCGCGCTCGGCCAGCGCGGCGGCGAAGGCTCCGGTGAGGCCGACGGCGTCGAGGGCGGAGTGGATCCGCAGGGTGATCCAGCCCGCGGTGTACTCGTAGGCGAGTCCGGCCGCGTCGGCCTCCTCCTGGCGCAGGACCAGGGTCAGCCCCTCCGCTTCGCGGACGGTGACGACGGGCGCGAGTCCGGCCGGGACCGGCGCCGAAGGCGGGAGGGTGCAGAACACGTACCGCCCCTCGTTCAGTTCGGGGCGCATGCCGCTCAGCAGTTTCCGCAGGTCGCTCTCTCCGCTCATGCGGACATCTTACCCTTCGTCCCGAAATGACCGGTTGGGCGGCCCGGGATGGATCCGGGCCGCCCGACCGCGCACGAGGGTCAGGCCGGGTCGAAGCGGCCGCCCCTCGCCTCCAGGACGAACTTGCGCCACTCGTCCGGCGCGAAGACCAGCGAAGGGCCGTCGGGCCGCTCGCCGTTGCGCATCGCGATGAACCCCTCCACGAAGGCGACCTGTACGTCGCCCACCCCCCGGCTGCTCGGCTGCCAGTCCGCCCCGCTGAGATCGAGCTCGGGCTTGCCCCACCGCGTCATGCTCTCGGCCACGTGCGTGCTCCTCCCGGTACGTCGTCCGGGGGCCAAGGGTAGCCATCACAGCGGGTGTCGCACAGGCCACGCCGGGTCGCCGTCGCCCCGGCGTACGCCCGTCCGCGCAGGGCCCGGCGCCGGGAGACCCGGCGTCGGGAGGCGGGGGCCCCGGCCTCAGGAGGCGGGGGCGTCGGCCCCGACCAGCCACATCGCGAAGAACTGCGCGCCCCCGCCGTACGCGTGCCCCAGGGCCCGGCGGGCTCCCGGGACCTGGTGCTCCCCGGCCAGCCCCCGCACCTGGAGGGCGGCTTCCGCGAAGCGGATCATGCCGGACGCGCCGATCGGGTTGGTGGACAGCACCCCGCCCGAGGGGTTCACGGGGAGGTCGCCGTCGAGTTCGGTGACCCCGGCCTCGGTGAGCTTCCAGCCCTCGCCCTCCTGCGCGAAGCCCAGGTTCTCCAGCCACATGGGCTCGTACCAGGAGAAGGGGACGTACATCTCGACGGCGTCGATCTCCCGGCGCGGGTCGGTGATCCCCGCCTGCCGGTAGACGTCGGCCGCGCAGTCCTTGCCCGCCTGCGGGGACACGAAGTCCTTGCCCGCGAAGAGCGTCGGCTCGCTGCGCATCGCCCCGCCGTGCACCCAGGCGGGCGGCCTCGGCGAACGGGCGGCGCCCGCCCGGTCGGTGAGGACCATCGCGCAGGCCCCGTCGGAGGAGGGACACGTCTCGGAGTAGCGGATCGGGTCCCACAGCATGGGCGAGGCCTGGACCTTCTCCAGGGTGATGTCGTGCTCGTGCAGGTGCGCGTACGGGTTCTTCAGCGCGTTGCGCCGGTCCTTGTACGCCACCAGCGAGCCCACCGCGTCGGGGGCGCCGGTGCGCCGCATGTACGCGCGCACGTGCGGGGCGAAGAACCCGCCCGCGCCCGCCAGCAGCGGCTGCTGGAAGGGGACGGGCAGCGACAGGCCCCACATGGCGTTGGACTCGGACTGCTTCTCGAACGCGAGGGTCAGCACGGTCCGGTGGACGCGGGCCGCGACCAGGTTGGAGGCGACGAGCGCCGTGGACCCGCCGACCGAACCGGCCGTGTGCACGCGGAGCATGGGCTTGCCGACCGCCCCGAGGGCGTCCGCCAGGTACAGCTCCGGCATCATCACCCCCTCGAAGAAGTCGGGGGCCTTGCCGATGACGACGGCGTCGATGTCCGCCCAGGTCAGCTCGGCGTCCGCGAGGGCGCGGACCGCGGCCTCGCGGACCAGTCCGGCGAGGGACACGTCGTGGCGGGCGGCCACGTGCTTGGTCTGGCCGATGCCGACGACGGCGACCGGCTCCTTGCCCGAGGTGCTCATGCCCGTTCCCCTTCCAGGACGGCGACCAGGTTCTGCTGGAGGCAGGGGCCGGAGGTGGCGTGGGCGACGGCCCGGTCGGACGCGCCGCTGTGGATGCGGGCGGCGGCCTCGCCGATGCGGATCAGGCCCGCCGCCATGACGGGGTTGGCGGCGAGGGCCCCGCCGGAGGGGTTGACGGCGACCGCGTCGCCGAGGCCGAGCGCCTTGCGGAGCACGACCTCCTGGGAGGAGAACGGCGCGTGCAGTTCCGCCGTGTCCACCGGGGCCTCGAAGAGCCCGGCGCGCTCGGCTGCCAGGCGCGTGGACGGGGAGTCGGTCAGGTCCCGCAGGCCCAGGCTGTGCGCCTCGATGCGGTGGTCGATGCCGGTGATCCAGGCGGGGCGTTCGCACAGCCGCCGGGCGGTGTCCCCGGCGGCGAGGATCACGGCGGCCGCGCCGTCCCCGACGGGCGGGCAGTCGCCGGTGCGCAGGGGCGCCACCTGGTAGTCGCCCTGCGCGACGGTGCCGCGCAGCTGGGCGTGCGGGTTGTCCACGGCGGCGGCCCGGCTGCGGGCGCCGATGGCGGCGAGGGCGCTCTCGTCGGTCTCCCCCGCGTCGATCAGCGCCCGCGCCTGGAGGGCGGCGAGGGCCACCGAGTCGGGCCAGAGGGGGGCGAGGTAGTACGGGTCGAGCTGCCGGGTCAGTACGTCGCGCACCGATCCGGGGGAGGACTTCCCGTACGCGTAGACGAGCGCGGTGTCGGCCTCGCCGGTCTGGATCTTGACCCAGGCCTCGTAGAGCGCCCAGGCCCCGTCCATCTCGACGTGCGATTCGGAGATCGGGGGCCAGGCGCCGACCCCGTCGAGGGTCATGGTGAAGGAGAAGGCCCGGCCCGCCAGGTAGTCGCTGGAGCCGGAGCAGGTGAAGCCGATCTCGCCGGCCTTCAGGCCGGTGGCGGCCAGCACCTGGTGCAGGACCGGCATGACCATCTCGACTTCGCTGAGTTCGTCGGTGCGGCGCAGGTGGTCGCTCTGCGCGAAGGCGACCACCGCGACCTCACGGGCGTATCGGGCCATCAGATGAGCTCCTTGTACGCGTCGTAGTCCGCGTCCGGCTCGCCGGTGGGGCGGTAGTGGTCGGGGTAGCGGCCGCCGTCGGACCACACCGGTTCGACGCGCAGGCCCATGCGGACCTGGTCGTACGGGATGCCGCCGATCCGGCCGTGGAGCGCGAGGTCGGCGCCGTCGAGGGCGATGTGGGCGTAGACGTAGGGGACTTCGATGTCGAGGCCGCGCGCCTTGATGTTGACGATGCAGTACGTGGTGACGGTGCCGGCCGGGCCGACCTCGACCCGGTCGGTGGTGGCGACCCCGCAGGTGGGGCACGCGCCGCGCGGGGGGACGTAGACCTTGTGGCAGGAGGGGCAGCGCTCGCCGACGGTCCGCCGCTCGGCGAGGGCGTTGATGTAGGCGGTCTGGGCGCGGCCGGGGCTGTACGTGTAGTCCAGGCGGGCCTCGGCGACGATGCCGGTGACGGGGTCGGCGAAGGTTCCGTCGTGCGGGGCGGGTTGGTGGGTCGCGGGGCTTTCGCCGGCCGGCTCGAAGCAGGCGATGTCGGTGATGGCGCCGGTGCGGTCGGCCGCCCAGCGGATCCGCACCCGCATGCCGGTGCGGACGGCGCCGGGGGCGGGGGCGTCGAGGGCGTGCAGGATCGCGGTGTCGGCGCCGTCGAGCCGGACCAGCACCCAGGCGAAGGGGGTCGCCAGGGGCTGCTGCGGGCGGGGGTCGCCGTTCCAGGCCCAGGTGGTGACGGTGCCGGTGGGGGCGACCTCGACGAGCTCCCGGATCTCCTCGGCGGTGACGGGGTCGTACTCGACGGGCGGCACCATCACCTGCCCGGCGGCGGTCCGGACGCCGAGCACGACGCGCTCGCGCAGCCCGGTGAGGAAGGCGCTCTGGACGGGGCCGAGGGAGCGGGTGAAGGGAAACTCGACGACGAGCGGCGCGCGGAGCACCTGCGGTGGGGAGGCGGCTGTCATGACTGGTCTCCGATTCTCACGGTCGGGGGGCCCGCGTGCCGGACAGGGGCCCCGGGTGCAGCCCGGTCCGGGGCCGGTCCGGGGCCGGCTCGGGGTCCGGGGCGCAGCCCCGGGGAACGGGCGAAGGG
>NZ_JBHWBP010000431.1:0-5802 GCF_042735575.1 Streptomyces sp. NPDC059564
CGACACCACGGCCCTCGTGGTCGGGGGCAGCACCCCCGGCGTGCCGGGCGACGGCACCTACGACCCGTACGCCACCCTCGGCGTCGAGCTGTACGACCTCGGCACCCAGAAGTGGTCGGCGGCGAAGACCGTGCCGGGAGGCCGGGGCCACCACCGGGCCGTACCCCTGGGCCCGGGGAAGGTGCTGGTGATCGGCGGGACCGGCGCGGCGGCGGACGCGGCGGGCTACCAGAGCGCGCTCGTCTACGACGTCGCCCACGACGCGTGGACGCCCGCCGCCGGGCTGGCCGCCGGCCGCTGGGCCTTCGCCGCGGCCGCACTGTCCGACACCGAGGTACTGGTGGCCGGCGGCACCGTACGGTCGGGACTGGCCGCCGCCGACCCGCAGGCCGACGACCTCACCCGTTCCACCGAGCTGTTCCGGACCGGGGACACCCTGTGACGGCCAACGCGTACTCCTTCCTGCCCTGGCTGCGCACCGGGCTGACCACGAAGATCACGGACCGCACCGCGCGGGAGTCCGGTGCGCGCCCGCGGATCCCCGTGACGCTGCGGCTGGCGGGGGAGGGCCCGGACCACACGGCGCCGGAGCGGACCGTGACCCAGTCGGTGCAGCTCTACGGTGCCGGGGACGTGGTCGGTGTGGACCCGCGAGCCATCTCCCGCACCGAGCCGCAGCCCGCCGTCACCGACGCGGAGCCGAACTACCTGGCCCACATCGAGTTCTACGAGGAGGAGTTCCTCTGGCGGTACAGCCCGGCCGTCCCGGACGACGCCAACCGGCTGCGGCCCTGGCTCGCCCTGATCGTCCTCGCCGGCGCCCCGGACCCTCAGAGCACGACCGGCGGAGAGTTCCGCGAGGGCGAGGCTCCCGCGGGTCCGCTGCCGTACATCGTCATCGACGACGTACGGCGGCTGCCGCCGGCCGAGCAACTCGGCGCCTGGGCGCACGTCCACGTCAACGGTGACCTCGCGGGGAGCGGGAGCGTGCTCACCGAGGTCATGGACGCACCTCTGGAGACGTTCGGGAACCTCCTGCGGACCAGCCCCGACGACGCCTGCTCCCGGCTGATCTGCCCGCGCAGGCTGAAGCCGCAGACCGGATACCACGCCTTCCTGGTCCCGGCCTTCGAAGCGGGACGGCGCGCCGGACTCGGCCTCGACCAGGACGGGGTCCGAGCGAGCGACCCGAGCTGGGAGCCCGGACGGCAGGACACCCGGATGCCCTACTACCACCGCTGGTCTTTCCACACCGGGACCGCGGGGGACTTCGAGTACCTGGTGCGGCTGCTGGAACCGGCCGAACCCGGCCCGGAGGTCGGCCGCCGTGACGTCGACGTCCACAACAAGCCCGGCCCGGCCCTGCCCGGCATCGACACGCCCCCGTCCATCGGCGGGGTGCTCAAGCTTGGCGGCGCCCTCAAGGCCGTACGCCCCAACGACGACTGGGACAACTGGGACAGCCGCTTCACCGAGGCCGACGGACACCGCCCGCCGACCGGAACCTATCCGCACCGCTTCCAGAAGGCGCTGGCCGCGCTGGTCAACCTCGCCGACGACTACACGCTGCGCACGCCCGCCGCGGCGCACGCCGATCTGGTCGGTTCCGTCGGCCCGGCCGCCGCCGTACTGGCCGACGGGGTGGACCCGGTGATCACCCCGCCGCTGTACGGGCGCTGGCCCGCGCACACCTCACGGCTGCTGGTGGCGCGGGACGGCACCACCCCCTTGCCGCACGATCGGAACTGGGTGCACCGCCTCAACCTCGACCCGCGCTTCAGGATCGCCGCGAACTTCGGCACCCAGATCGTGCAGGCCCGGCAGGAGGAGTTCATGGCCGCCGCCTGGGCGCAGGTCGGCGACCTCGTGGCGGTCAACAACCGGATCCGCGCCGCCCAACTGGCCTGCGAGGTGGGCCTCCGCCTCCAGGACAAGCACCTGGGGCCGCCCCCGGCCCCCGCGGGCGGGATCAGGGCGCGGGGGGTGCGGCAGGCCGCGCACCGCCCGGTGGGCCGCTCGCTCGCCCTGACCGCTCCCGCCCACGCCCGCGTCACGGTGCCCGTGGCCCGGCCCTCCGCCCTCGCGGACCCGGCGGGCCCCGCCGAGCAGGTCACGGCCGGGTTCAGGGTGGCCACGAGCACCATCGCCGCCGCGCCCGTATCGGCCGCGATGCGCCGGATCACCCGGCCCGGTGCCCGGCTGATGCGGACCCTGGAGTTCCCAGAGCAGCACCCGCCCGAGACCCTGCTGCCCCGCATGGACACCGAACCGCGGCTGGTCACCGCGGCTCCCGCCAAGACCGTCCCGGCCGCCGTGGTCACCCCGGTCCAGGTCGACCGGATCATCCGCCCGACACCCCTGCCCGATCCGGTCGCCTCCCTCCCCGTCAGCCCCGGTTTCGTGCTGCGGCGGCCGGACGGCACCGTGCCCGCCCCGGGCCCCGCCGCCGGCGGGACCGCCGACCCCGTCGACAGCGAGCAGGCGCGCCGGTTCAAGCTGGGCCTGACCGACCTCTACGAGGGCTGGGGCACGGCCGCCGCCTCCGCCCGCACCAAGGGGCCCGACCCCCTCGACGTGGCGGGTACCACCGAACGGGTGCTGGACCGCCTCGACCCCGCCCAGACCGTGCCCCGCGCCCTGCTCGGCTCGGTACGGCTCGGCGCGGGTGAACTGGCCCCGTTCGCCGAGCGGTTCCTGGAGGTGATGGCGTACCCGGTGATCGACCTGCCGATGTACGAGGCACTGCTCGGCCTGTCCGTCGACACCTTCGTGCCCAACCTCGGCAGGATCCCCCCGAACACGGTCACCCTCCTCGACACCGACCAGGAGTTCATCGAGGCGTTCATGGTGGGCCTCAACCACGAACTGGCCCGGGAACTGCTGTGGCGCGAGTACCCGACCGACCAGCTGGGCACCCCCTTCCGGCAGTTCTGGGATCCGCGCACCGCCGCCACCACGGAGCACGAGCCCGACACCGACCGGCGCGAACGGCTGTACGACATCCCGCCGCTCCACCGGTGGGCACCGGAGAGCGAACTCGGCGCGCACGACCACCGGCAGCCGGACCCGGCGGAGAAGCGGGACGAACTCGTCCTCGTGATCCGCGGCGAACTCCTCAAGAAGTACCCGAACACCGCCGTCTACGCCCACCGCGCCCGCTGGAACCCGAGCAACGAGCACCCCGATCCCACCCAGGAGCGGCAACCCGTGGAACTGCGCGACCCGGACCGGCCGGGCCCCGACGAGATCCTGCTGCCCCGCTACGAAGCCAGGGTCCAACCCGACATCACCCTGCTCGGCTTCGACCTGACGGCACCGGAGGCCAAGGGTGACGCCAAGGACCCCGGCTGGTTCTTCGTCCTCCAGGAACGCCCCGGCGACCCCCGCTTCGGCGCCGACGACGGAACCCCCGTCCCCGTCGAGGTGTGGAACGACCTGTCCTGGGGCGATCTGGACCCCGGCGGCTGGCACGGATACATCGGCCTCGACACCACCACCGCCACCGTCGACCTGAAGGAACTCTCCGACAGGGTGGAGGACGCCGAGAAGGTGGACCAGCACGGTGAGGACACCGCCCTGCGCTCGTGGAACGGCCGGCTCGACTCCGCCGAGGTCGCGTACATGCTGTTCCAGGCCCCGGTCCTGATGGCCGTGCACGCACAGGAGATGCTGCCCCGTGGCTGACCTCGCCCGCACCCACCCGGTCCTGCTCGGACCCGTCCGGCTGGAGACCCGGTTCACCGCGACCGAACTGCTGGTGCGGATCTACCCCGACGAGTGGTCGGTGGACAGCCTCCAGCCCCTTTCGACCCGCGCCGAGTTCAGTGCCGTGGACGCCTACTGGACCGCCGTCTGGCGGTCGGCCGGCGACCCCGCCGGCGATCAGGCCGCCTGGCAGGAGCTGACCCGCCGGGTGGCACAAGGCCGCGCCGCCCACCTGCTGCGCACCCGGGTGCCCGCGAACCCGTCCGACAAACCGTCCGGACTCCCGGCCGGCACGACCGTCCTCGTCATCACCAGCCCGCAGACCCTGCCCGCCGAGGACCGCGCGCCCACCGTGGCGTACTGGACCGCCGTCCGGCAGGCGCACGGCGACCGCATCCGGCTCCGGGCCGCCGACACCGCGCTGCTCGCCGCCGTCGGCCCCCGCCGCGCGGCCCCCGTCCGCGCCCGACGGCCCGCGGGCCTGGAAGCCGCCCCGCTCACTCCCACGGACGCGGTGGCGGTCGCCTTCCTCGTCCTGCCGCCGCCGTCCGACGCGGAAACCGCCCCGCAGTCCTGGACCCGGGCCGCCGAGGCCGTCCTGCTGCCCGACCGGTTCCAGGTCTTCGGCTACCGCGACGGGCGGCTCGTCTGCCGGGCCACCGGAGCTCCCGTCACGACCCCTCTCGCGGTGAGCCCGGACCCGGGCACCGACTCCGACGAGCAGTTGCGGGTGGACGAAGGGACCGGCGCCCTGCGCGTGCCCCCCGCCCTGCGGTGGCTGACCGACTTCGACGCCGCGGTCGCCGCCGGTATGGGCGTACGGATCCCCCTCGACGACACCATCCGCACGGGACTGCACCGCCTCGTCGTACTCGGCCTGCGCGAAGGAGCCGCGCCCGACCGCAACGCGGAGGACCTCGCCCGGCTGATCACCCACCAGGTCCGCAGCCCCGCCGGGTTCGCCCTGCTGCCCCAGGGCACCCCCACCAACAACACCGAACAGGCCCCCGCCGGACAGGACCCCCGCCGGCAGGCGGAGGCCATGCGCCGGGTGGCGTACGGATTCACGGCCGACGCGGCGCCCGGAGACTGGACCGCGAAGACCGACGGCCAGTGGTTCGCCGAACTCCTCGGCATCGACCCCGGGACCCTGACCGCCGTACCGAACGCCGACCGCACCGACCTGCGCGACGCCCGTGCGGCCAACACCGCCCTGTGGCCCGCCACCTGGGGAAACCACCTGCGCACCACCCTCCACCCCATGCTGACCGAGGACACGGTCGCGCAGACCCGCGCCTTCTTCCTCCGGTACGTCTCCGGCCGGGGTCCGCTGCCGGTGGTGAAGATCGGCCGGCAGCCGTACGGCATCCTCGTCACCACCGCCTTCGGGCAGCTGACGTGGCCCGCCGCCGAAACCCACCGGCCCGGACTGCGGCACCTGCTCACCGAAGCCGCCGTGGACTGGGAGAAGGCCACCGCGAAGGTCGCCCGGCTCGGCACCACCGACCGCGACGTGCACCGGCAACTGCTCGACATCCTCGCGCTCCACCCCAGCTCGGCCGAGTTCCACCACCGGTACGCGCAGAGCGTGGACGACCTGTTCAACCGGGAGAACCTCGACGACCGGGGCCACCTCGTCGTCTCCGCCCTCGAACAGCTGCGGATGGCCGAGCCGGTCAAGGCGCTCCTCACCCGGCTCGGAGCCACCCGCACCGACCCCGACCTGCTCGGCCGCCTCTTCGTGGACGGCCAGCACCCGCTGCTCGGCCCGCTGGTCGACGACCGGCCGCTCTCCGAGACCAGCCCGGTCCGGCCGTACACCACCGCCCCCGCGCGCAACTACCTCCAGTGGCTCGCCGAACACGCGGGCAGCGACCTGGAGGCCGTCCGGCAGGAGACGGGCTTCGCCGACGACGCCCGCCCCGCGGCCCTGTTCTACCTCGTGCTGCGCCACGCCGTCCTGCTGGCCTGGGTGGAGACCGGCCGCCGCCTCGCCCTCGACCGGGCACTGCCGGCCGCCGCGCCCGCGGACCCGCCGGTCGTGCCCCTCGCCGACGACCCGGCGCACCCGCAGCTACAGCTGCCCAGCGAGAGCGG
>NZ_JBHWBP010000432.1:0-5800 GCF_042735575.1 Streptomyces sp. NPDC059564
GCCGGGGGCGGGCG
Source organism: Streptomyces sp. NPDC059564 (assembly GCF_042735575.1). Classification (NCBI taxonomy): domain Bacteria; kingdom Bacillati; phylum Actinomycetota; class Actinomycetes; order Kitasatosporales; family Streptomycetaceae; genus Streptomyces; species Streptomyces sp. NPDC059564. The sequence continues at coordinate 15 of NZ_JBHWBP010000432.1, forward strand.
GCGGGGCGGCCGGGGCGGGCGGCGGGGCGGCCGGGGACGGGCCCGGACATCCCGGACCTGCGGGTATGGACCGTCCTACCCGGGTACTCCTTACCCGTCGGGCGCGCGCCCGCGGCGGACCGGGGAGCACGCTCCCTTTCTCGCCACAGCCGCGCCCACTGGCTGTATCTTGCTGTCCGTCCCCAGCACCGGTCTCCGGCCGATTTCGATCCGACGGCTCGACAACGACCGGCCCGGTGTTGTGGATCTTGATGCTCGGGGGGGCATGCCCGTCCCCCCGGGTGCGCAGACGGATCTGCCCTTCGGACGTATGGGAGCACAGACAGATGGCGGAGTCTGTCCTGTCCCTCGCCGCGACGCTCGCCCGGATTCGGGCGCTCGCCCACGAGAGGCAACTGGACGTGGACGAGATCCTGAACGTGGCGGCCCTCGCGGAGCGGACCGGCGTCCCCGCCGGGCTGACGGCGGCCCTGCTGCGGGGCGAGGAGTTCGCGGACCCCACGCCCGGGGAGGCAGAGGAAACGGTCCGCCGCCGCGCGGCCTTCCTCTACGCCGCCTCCCGCGACACCAACGGCCGCCCGTACGCCGTCGCGGACATCGCGGCGGCGATCGGTGCCGCCCCCTGGTGGGTCGGCAACCTCGTGGCGGGCCGGGAACTGCCGCACCTGCGGCACTGCGCCGAGTTCGCGGCCTTCTTCGGCCGTGAGGTCACCTTCCTGACGGACACACCGGCGCAGGCGGTGAACAGGGCCCTCCAGCCCGCGGTCCAGTCCCTCAACAACGGATCGGGCGATCTGATGGCCGACCTCATGGACCAGTACGGACTGGTCTCCATATCCACCCGGGGCGAAGCCCTCACCCGTACACAGGAGACACTGCTCCTGGGCATGATCACCTCGATGCTGTCCGCTGAGGAGGTCCGGTGAACGTCTCCCGTTCGATGCGCAAGCTGTGCACCGCGCTGACGTCGTCGCTCGACCTGGAGGCGCCGGTCGATCCGCAGACCCTCTTCCGGGCCCTGTGCGACGCGATGAGCCGTACGCGCGGCGGCCGTCCGATCGTGCTGCGCTTCGAGCGCTTCCCCACCGAGCTGACCACCTCGGGGCTCTGGCTGAACATGGAGGAGTACGACATCGTCGTCGTGGAGAAGTACACGACCGCGGACCACCAGCTGGTCATCCTCGGGCACGAGCTGTGGCACATGAACGCGGGCCACTGCACCGAGCACGGACGCGGGGCGGCGGCCGCCGCCCGGTCCCTGCCGGACGCCTCGGACCTGACGTACGCCAGTGTCGCGGCGCGCTCCCACTACGAGGACGCCCAGGAGATCGAGGCGGAGAGCTTCGGCCTGATGCTCGGCGACCGGTGCCGGCCCTGGCTGGTCGGCGGCGACGCCCCCGGAGCGGTGCGCAGGAACGACGTCGCCGGGCGCATCGGCAACGCGCTCGGCTACCGCGGACCGATCGGTTGACGGTGGATTCCGACAAGTTCTACATCCCCTACCTCATCCCGGCCGCGATCCTCACCCTGGCCTTCGCGATCCGGCTGCCCGTCATGATGAGGTTTTGGCGCATCGATCCCAACGTGCGCTCCGTCGGCGGCCTGCTGCTGCTGGCCTCCGCCGTCTTCTACTGCGGCCGGCCCACGACGCTGGCGGCGATGAACCGCGGGACGGGCATCGCGAACTTCGCGGCGCCGACGCTGTACACGCTGCTCACGCTGTTCTGCGCCTCCTGCCTGGTGATGATCATCCACTGGCGGGGCGGCGATCCGCGGCGCGTGCGGCGGGCCGGCTGGACGATCGGGATCGTCTACTCGGCCGTCGTCGCCGGGCTGTGGATCACCTTCGCGTTCGCCGACGTACCGGTCGAGCGGCTGCGGGACCTGGACACGTACTACGCCAACACGCCCTGGATGCGCGAGCACATCCTGCTCTACCTGGGGGCCCACACCATCGCCTGCGCGATCACCTCGGTGGTCACCTGGTCCTGGCTGCGCCAGGTGTCGGGCTGGCTGCGCTCGGGCCTGGTGCTGCTGGTCATCGGCTTCATCCTGAACCTCTGCTACGACTCGGTGAAGCTGGCCGCGGTGATCGCCCGCTGGACCGGCCACGACCTGGACTGGCTCAGTACGTACGTCGCCCCGCCCATCGCCGCCGTGTGCGCGCTGTTCATCGCCGTGGGCTTCATCCTGCCGCACGCCGGCGAGGCGCTGCAGCGGATCTGGACGGACTACTACCACTTCCGCTGCCTCGCCCCGTTCGTGAAGGAACTGGCGCCGCTCGACACCGGTTCACTGCGGCTGCCCCGGCGCTCCCCCATCAGCCGGCGCCTCGTCCAGCGCAGGACCCGGATCAGCGACGGGCTGCTGCGCCTCCAGCCGTACATGGACCCGGCGGTCCGCGAGCGGGCCCTCGCCGAGGCCCTGGCACGCGACGAAGCACCCGCCCAGGCGGCGGCCGGCGCCGACGCGGTCGCCGTGGTCGCCGCGCTGCGCCGGCTGCGGGAGGGCGCCGAGCCCGAGGGCGAGGACGCGGCCGGCCCGGCCCAGGCCCCGGATCTCGTCGCGGTCTCCAAGGCCCTGCGCCGGTCGCCCTCCGTCATCTCCTTCCGCGCCCGGACCGGGCCGGCGGACCATCCAGAGAGCGTGACTTCATGAGCAGCACTCCACCGCCGCCCGCGGGTCCGCGTACCTCGGTCGTCATCGGCGGCAGCCTCGCCGGCATGCTGGCGGCCGCCGCGCTCGCCGAGTTCGGTGACGTCGTCGTCGTGGAGCGCGACGCGCTGCCCGACGCCCCGCGCTCGCGCCGGGGGCTGCCGCAGGCCCATCACGCCCATCTGCTCTGGTCGGGCGGGGCGGCGGCGATCGACAGCCTGCTGCCGGGCACCATCGGGCGGCTCATGGAGGACGGCGCGCACCGGATCGCGCTGCCGACGAACATGGTGGGCTTCTCGCCCGAGGGCTGGTTCCGCCGCTGGGCGGAGGCCTCCCACTACGTGGTCCTCGCCAGCCGCGACCTCCTGGACTGGCACGTCCGCCGGGCCGTCGGGGCCCTGTCCCGGGTCAGCGTCGTCGACCGTACGGAGGTGCTGGGCCTGGAGGGCGACGCGCACCGGGTCACCGGGGTGCGGGTGCGCGAGCGGGGCGGCGAGGAGCGGGTCGTCGGGGCGGACCTGGTGGTCGACGCCTCCGGCCGGTCCTCGCACACCCCGGACTGGCTCGCCGGGTTCGGCATACCGCGGCCGGCGGTGCGGACCGTCGACCCGGGCCTGGTCTACGCCAGCCGGATCTTCCGCGCCCCGAAGGACCTCGGGAACACCTTCCCCGTCATCGTGAACATCCAGGCCGACCCGCGCGAGCAGGGCCCCGGCCGGTCGGCGACCCTGGTCCCGATCGAGGGCGACCGCTGGCTCATCACCCTCTCGGGGACCCGGGGCGGCGAACCCACCAAGGATCCGCAGGCCTTCGAGGGGTTCGCCCGGGACCTGCGGCACCCGATCGTCAGCGAGCTGATCGCGCAGACCGAGCCGCTGACCGACGTGGTGCTCACCCGTACGACCGTCAACCGCAGGCACCACTACGAGAAGGCCGCCATGCCCCGGGGGCTCGTGGTCATCGGGGACGCCGTCGCCGCCTACAACCCGGTGTACGGGCACGGCATGTCGGTGGCCGCGCAGAGCGCGCTGGCGCTGCGGGCCGCGGTCGCCCGGTACGGCTGGTCGCAGGACCGGCTCGGCGCCCGCGTGCAGAAGGCCGTCGCCGGGCCGGTGAGCGCCGCGTGGGCACTGTCGACCGGCAGCGACGTCTTCTACCCGGGCGCCACGGAGAGCGGGCCGACGCTGGCCGAGAAGGTGGGGGCAGCCTACGTACGGCGGCTGCTGCACACGAGCACCGGCAACGGGCGGGTGGCGCGGGCGGTCACGGACGTGATGACCCTGGAGCGGCCCGCCGCCCGGCTCTTCACCCCGCCGGTGCTGCTGGCGGCGGCGCTGGGCCCGCGCCGCGCCCAGCTGACCGGCCCGCCGCTGGCGGACACGGAACTGGCGGCGATAGCGGCCCTGCGCGCGTAGGGGGCCGCGTCCCGTCGGACCGGCGGGACGGGCCCGGGCCGGCGGCCCCGGTCTCCGGCCGGACCTCGTCGCCGCGGCACCGCTCCCCCCGCCCGGCACCGGCCGCGGCGGCTCACCGCGCGACGCGGGCGTACGCCGCGAGGGCGTCCGGGAGGCCGGGCAGGTCCGTGCCGAGTTTGCGGCAGAGGGCGGACAGTTCGGGGCCCGGTGCCGGGTCGCCCCGTACGGCGTCCTCGCCCGCGCCCAGTTCCTCCGGGGTGGGCCGGTCCTCCCAGGAGGTGGCGCAGGGCAGGTCGCCGCCGTGGGCCAGGAGCAGGTCGGTGGTGCGCGCCGCGAGGCCGTCGGCGCCGCACTCCCGGCTCGTGAGCAGCGCCCGGGTGAGCAGGTCCCGGTCGCCGAGTTCCGCGCCCAGGGCGGCCTGCGCGCACGCGAGTTCGTACCCGGCGGGCGAGCGGGACAGCAGGGCGACGGCCTCGCGCAGCAGGGCCGTCCGCTCCTCCGGGGCGCCGGCCACCTCCGCCGAGACGCGCAGGGCCTGGCCGATGGTGGAGGGGGCGCCGAAGGCGCGGGCGCGGCGCAGGGCCCCGTCGGCGAGGGAGCGGGCCCCTGCCGGGTCCCCGGGGGCCACGGCGCGGGCCAGGTGCAGCCGCCAGGGGCACCAGGCGGGGTTCTGGATCCCGCGCGGGGTGAGCCGCCGGTCGACCGCTTCGAGCGCGGCGACGGCCGCCTTCGTCTCGCCCCGGGCCAGGAGGAGTTCGGCGTAGACGGTCTGCGAGTCGGGGAAGACCACTGCGGCCGGGAAGGGCTCCCCGTAGCCGTGCTCCCCCGCCAGCTCCCAGGCCTCGTCGACCCGGCCCCGGGCCAGCAGGGTGGTGACGAGGATGGCGATGGCGTACCAGTGGACGGGCGTACGGCGTCCCACGCGCTCGGCGAGCCGCAGCCCGGCGCGGGCCAGTTCCTCGGCGGCGGCGAGCTGCCCGCGGCGGTGGCGGATGTACGCGCGCAGGCTGTACGCGAAGGAGAGGTGGGCCCCGCGCCAGCCCTGGCGTTCGAACTCGGCGGTGCCCGCGTCGAAGAGCCGCTCGGCGCGGCCCGGCCGGTCGGCGTACATGTGGACCATCGCGGTGAGGACCGGGACCTCGAAGCCGCGGTCCGCGTGGGCCCAGCTGAAGGGTTCCCGCAGGACCCGGCGCGCGTGGTGCAGGACCACCTCGACGGACTCGCCGCGCAGGCAGGCGTCCCAGGCGCGCAGGCCGATGACGTACCGCTCGGTGAGGTCGCGGCCGCCGAGGCGGTCGGCCAGGGTGGCGAGGCGGCGCGAGCGGGCCGGGGAGTCGGGTTCGGCGGCGTCGAAGGCGTCCCACATGAACTGCTCGGACTGCAGGCGGAGCCGGGCGCGGGCGTCTGCGGTGTGGGGTATCTCGCGGGCGAGGAGTTCGGAGGCCTCGGAGAGGCGGTCGCTGTGGGCGAGGACCTGGGCGAGCCGGATCACGATGCCCTGGCGCAGGGCCGGGTCGTCGAAGGGTTCGGCGAGGGCGGCCCGCAGGTGGTTGACGGTGGTGGCGGGTTCGGTGAGCAGCGAGGCGCAGCCGAGTTCGTAGAGCACGGCTGCGCGTTCGCCGAAGTCCGGGGGCTCCTGGAGGGCGCGGTCGAGCTGGCGGCGGGCGGCCTCGGGGGCGCCGGCGCGGAGGTTCTCGGCGGCGGCCTCGCGCAGTG
>NZ_JBHWBP010000433.1:0-5785 GCF_042735575.1 Streptomyces sp. NPDC059564
AGACAGCTGACCCACCCCGCCCGGCGGCGGCCGCCCCTCCACCTCCCCGGCCGGCCGCCGCCGGGCCCTCCGCGATCCGGAAAGGCAGTCATGACGGCACCCGCCCGCCCCCTCCTCGCGTACCCGCCCCTGAGGCGGACCCGGTTACTGATCGCACTCCTGGCCGCCCTCGCCCTCCTCGGCCTCGGCACCTCCGGCGCGCCCCCGGCCCGGGCCGCCGGGGGAGCGGGAACCTCGGGAACCTTCCCCATCGTCTTCCAGAACAACACCAAGGGCGCGTACGCCGACACGCGGATCTACGTGACCGTCCTCGGCCAGGTCACGCCGGGCCAGTGGTCCTACATGAGGTCCGACGGCACGATGACCCACATCAACCACCTCGACGCCACCGCGCCCGGCCACCTCACCAAGAAGGGCGTGAACTACCCGAACATGTCCTTCACCCTGGCCCAGGCGGGCGGCCGCGTCCCCTCCCCGGCCTCGATCCGCGGCGGCCGGATCTACATCTCCCTCGGCTCCCCGCTGTACCTCCCGGTCTCACCCGACGACCAGGGCTGGGGCGGCCCCGACCTGCGCAACCCGGCGGACCCCAACAGCGACGTGTACTACGACTGGTACGAGTACACGTACGTGCAGGGCCAGGTCGCCTTCGGCGGCAACACCACCCAGGTCGACCAGTTCGGCTTCCCGATGACCTCCCGCCTCCAGCAGGCGTCGAGCGGCCACGACAGCACCCGGGGCATCACCCTCGGCCGGGCCCAGGTCATGGACCGGTACGCGGCCGCCGCCGGACCCGACTTCAAGCCGCTGCAGAACCAGTACCGGATCGTGGCCCCGCGCTCCGCGGGCGGCTTCCTGGAAGGCGGGTCGCAGCAGGCGTACCTCCAGGCGGCCATCGACCAGGCCTGGTCGTACTACACCTCCCACCAGTTCACCCTCACCCGGTTCGGCGAGACCTTCACGGGCCGCGCCTCCGGCGACACCCTCACCTTCACCAAGAACGGCGCCGGCCCCTTCGTCCTGCGCAAGCCCACCTCCCCGGACGTCATGGCCTGCGCGGGTGCCCTCGCCTCCGGCGGGGACGTCGAGAAGCAGCTCGGTGCGGAGTTCTGCGCGGCCCTCAACCGGGGCGTCGCGCTGAACACGGCGAACTGGTACGCGCCGGCCGCCTACTACCCGGCGGGGACCCCGAAGAACGACTACGCGGCCTTCTTCCACACCGTCGGCCTCGGCCAGCGGGCCTACGGCTTCCCCTACGACGACATCAACGACCAGTCCTCCGTCCAGATCCTCTCCAACGCCAACCCGCCCACCGCGCTGACCCTCGGCATCGGCTGGTAGGGGGAACGGGGCGGCCGGGCGTTCCCTCCCGGCCGCCCGTTCGTTTGGGGCGTATGAGGAAAAACGATGTAGCGGGGCCGGTGCCCGTACCCCGGCGGACGGTCGCCCGCCGGGTCCTCCTCGGCGCGGCGCTGGGGCTGGGGCCGCTGTCCTGGGGACCGGCGGGGCGGGCCGCCGCGGCGGGCGCGCGCCGTCCGGAGATCTTCGGCTGCGAGGAATGGGGAGCCCGACCGCCCGCCGGGCCCGTCACCGTGCTGGAGGCCCCGCCGAAGGGGATCGTGGTGCACCACACGGCCACCCCCAACCGGGACGACTTCTCCCCGGAGCACGCCTTCGCCCTCGCGCGGGCGGTGCAGGCCCAGCACATGGACGTCCGGGGATGGATCGACACCGGCCAGCACTTCACCGTGAGCCGCGGCGGCCACACCACCGAGGGCCGCCACCGCAGTCTCGCGGAGCTGGCCGGAGGGCGGCGGCAGGTGCGCTCCTCCCACTGCGTCGGCCAGAACGACGTGGCCATCGGCATCGAGGTCGAGGGCACGTACACCCGTGCGGACCCGCCCGCCGGCCAGTACGAGGCCCTGGTCGCCCTGTGCGCGCACATCAGCGACCAGTACGGGCTGGCGCCGTACGAGATCCACGGCCACCGCGACTTCAACGGCACCGCCTGCCCCGGCGACCGGCTCTACGCCCTCCTCCCCACCCTCCGCGACGACGTCACCGCCCGCTGCCGCCGGCTCTGGTAGGTGCGGTGGCCGCTACGAGAGCGCGTACCACTGGCTGGCCCAGCCGGTGTTGATGGTGCTGGTGGACTGCTCGGCCAGGTTCAGCGTGTCGGGCAGGGAGGTCTGGCCCGTCAGGACGGTGCTGTAGCGGAGGTTCGGCGGGGTCAGACCGGCATTGACCGAGATGCCGGCCCCCGTGGACTTCAGGGTGAGCGCGTTGGTGGCCCAGTTGCCGTTGAGCAGGAGCGCGATGAAGTACGTCCCGGGGGCGGCGGTGAACGGCCTGGCGAGGGGCAGCGGCTTGGCCACCGCGTCGGTCATCAGCTGGGGCGAGATGTCCGCGGTGGACGCGAGCCGGGTGCCGCCCGTGTTGTACAGGCCGAGGTAGCAGTTGGAGAGCTGGGCGTTCGGGTCGATGCCGGCCAGGCCCAGCCAGATGTTGGACACCGTGGTCGGCTCGCGCAGCACGATCCGCACCAGGGTGACCCGGCCGCCGACCCCGGCGGCCGACTGGGCGGTGACGTGGCCCGCGTCGCCCGGGTCGCCGGTCCAGGCGAGGAGGTTCTGGTCCTGCGGCCGGGGGCCCTGGTAGCCGGATCCGGAGCCGTTGCCCTGCGCGGGGGCGGGCGCGGAGGCCGCGGGGGTTGCCGTCCCGCGCGGGCTCTGGTCCGCCGAGGTGCAGCCGGCCAGGGCGAGCAGCGCCGTGAGCGCGGCGGCGAGGCCGGTCCTGGCGGTGGTGGTGCGCGTGCGCATGGTGGATCCCCCGTGAAGTGCTGGTGCAGACGGGGTCATGGTCACATGCGCGGGATCCCCGCCCGCGACCGGTCCGCCGCCGTGGCGCTCCACGGCGGCGGACCGGCGCCGTGCGTCAGCCGTCGATGCGGTGCTGGGTCCAGAACGAGGTCAGGTCCGTGGCCGTCGACGCCTGCGCGGCCGCCTTGAACTCGGCCGTCGTCGAGACTCCGTACCAGTGCGAAGTGGCGTAGTCCTTCAGGAGCTTGGCCATGGCGGTGTCACCGAGGACGCGCCGCAGGTCGTGCAGCGCGCACTTGCCGTAGCCGTAGATGACGGTGGAGTACCGGGAGGAATGCGCGTCCCAGTACGCCATCGAGTTGGTGATCTTCTCCGAGGCCGAGGCCCACGAGACGCTGTTCCAGCAGCTCGCCCCGGTCTTGTTCTGCGCCAGGTCGGTCGCGTAGTCCGTGAACGCCTCATCCAGCCAGGGGGCGTTGTACTCGTCGTCGCCGACGATGCCGTACCACCACTGGTGCGCGATCTCGTGCGTCAGCGCGGTGGTGCTGACCAGGTCGAGGACGAAGCCGGGGTACTCCATGCCGCCGAACCAGTAGTTGTTGTCGATCACCGCGTCCAGCTCGCCGTACGGGTACGCGCCGAACCGGGCCGCGTGCGCGTCCACGGCGGACTTGGCGGTGCTCAGCATCGACTGCGCGTCGGAGGAGCTGATGCCCGAGACGGAGTAGATGTTGACCGGGGTGCCGGCGGCCGAGGTGCCGGAGATCTTGCTGAACGGGCCAGCCGCCCAGGCGAAGTCACGGACCTTGGTGGCGGTGGCGGTGGTGAGGGTGCGACCGCTGGTGCCGGGGGTGTCGACGGAGGCGCCGGTGGCCGGTACGAGCAGGGTGCTCGGGTGGTCCAGGGTCACCTTGAAGTCGGAGGCCAGGGAGTAGAAGGACTCCCCGTTGTTGGTGTACGGGTCCAGGTGCCAGCCCGAGCCGTCCCTGACCGCGAGCACGGGCAGGGCGTTGCCGAGCATGCTGAAGGCCCCGTCGTAGCCGAAGCGGTCGGCGCCGCTGGGCACGGTGATGCCCAGGTCGAAGCCGATCGTGGCGCTCTGTCCCTGGGTCAGCGGGGCCGGGAGGTCGATCTTGAGGGCGGTGCAGCCTACGGTGAGGGCGCCCGCGGTGCCGCCGGTGACGTTGGTGACGGTGATCGGCATGGCCGCGCAGGTGCCGTGGTAGTTGTCCCACAGCCTCAGGTACACCTCGCCGAGCGCGGTGGCCGAGGCGTTGGTGAAGGTGGCGCTCTCGTGGCCGGTCCAGACGGTGCCGCTCGTGTTGCTGCTGAGGCTGACGGTGTACGAGGGCGCGGCCGGGGTGCGGGTGGAGTCCCCGGGCGGGGTCGTGCCGCCGGAGGTGTCGAGGGCGACGTCGTCGACGACGAAGCTCGTCTGGAGGCTGGAGTCCTCCGTGCCGGTGAAGGCCACGTTCACGGTCTGGCCCGTGAACGCCGACACGTCGAACGACTTCTGCGCGTAGCCGGTGTTCTTGTCGAGGTTCGAGTACGTCGCCAGCGTCGTCGTACCGATCTTCGCCGTCAGCTTGTCGTACTTGGTGGACGTGGTCGTCTCGGCGGTGTCGATGTGCAGCCAGAAGGTGAGCGTGGCGGAGCTGCATCCGGAGGGGATCGTGACGTTCTGGGAGAGGGTGTCGGTGTGCGTGCCGCCGACGCCGTTCAGCCAGGCGAAACTGCTGCCGCCGTGGGCGCTCTGACCCGCGCGGCTGGTGATGACGCTGGTCTGCGACTGGCTCCAGGGCGAAGTGCCGCTTTCGAAACCGCCGTTGGCGACCACCTGGGCCGGGGCGCAGGCCGCGGCGGCCCGGGGAGCCGCAGCGGGCGCGGTGGCGGCGCCGGCCTGGACGGCGGGGAGGACGGCGGCGGCCAGTGCGGCGACGGCGCACGCGGTCGCGGCGAGGACCTTGTGGGGGGTGGATCTCACGCGTAACTCCTTCGGGGCGGCCGGGATTCCGGCCTGCTCGGTGGCCGCCGGGCCGGCCGGGGTGCGCCGGAGGCAGCCGCGGGCTGCGCGCATGGTTCGCGCGATGGCGGAGGTGAGATGGGTCCGCTGCCGCCCTGGGTCGGGGCGACAGCTGGGCGAATCCTTACGGATTTGACCGGTGCATGCCATCAAGCCCGGGTAAAGTGTTCGCCCTCCCTGTGAGCGCCGCCCCCACCGGCCCGCCGCCCCAGCGGGTGCGCGGTACGCCCGAGTGAGGGAAGCTGAGGACGGGCGGACAAGACGGACGGACGGGTGAGGGAGGGTCTCGTGGAGGCTTCAGGAGACGGTCGGCACCTGCGCGCGCCCCGGCGCGGTATGCGGGTGGCGGGCCTGCTGTGCACGGTGGCCGCACTCCTCGCCGCGGCCGTACCGGCCTCGGCACGGACCCCGGCCGACCCGCCCTCGCGCCCGGTCGTACTGGTGGACTGCTTCTCGCAGGCCCAGGTGCGCCCCGAGAAGTACCTGCTGGCCTGCGGCGACGGCAACAACCAGCTCGTCGGGCTGCGCTGGCACAGCTGGGGACCGCACAGGGCGACGGCCACCGGCACGGACATGGTGAACGACTGCCGTCCCAACTGCGCGGCCGGCCGCTTCCACGCCTACCCGGTGAGGGTGACCCTGAGCGCGCCACGGACCTGGCCCGCCACGCCCGAGATCCGGCAGTTCACCACGATCCGGCTGCTCTACACCGACACCGCGCCGTCACCGGTCCCCAAGGACGTGACGTACCCGCTCGTCTACTGACGCGCGGCTCGTCCACCGGCACACCACGAGGCCCCGGGACGATGTCCCGGGGCCTCGTGCACTTCGCTGACCGCCCCGTTCAACGAGCGTCGGGGCGCGGGGTCACTGCCGTTTCTCAGGCCGCGGGGTGCGCGGAATCCGTTGGGTCCGCGCTCTGCGCGGCGGCCGGGCTCTGCGC